>NZ_MJIH01000008.1:0-137944 GCF_001940285.1 Peptoniphilus grossensis | reverse complement strand
TTCCCTTCAACCTCAAGAACTACACTTAAAACCCTAGACCTAAGCCCAAGATACAAATGAAGTTAATAAATTAGAACCTAACAGACCCTATGATTCAACTTTTGTATGTATGTAGATGAACATGAGGATTTAGAGGAAGAATTTTCTTTATATGATTCTAAGGAAAATAAGGGTTTAATAGTTTTAAATATAGATTCATCCCTAGAAGATAGGGGAAAAGAAGGTCAAGATATGAGTTTAATAGGATAACAATAGATCCTGATGAACCCACTATTCCACCCAAGCACCATCCTCAATAGACAAAGTTAAGAAAATGTTTAAGGATTCTAAGATTATTTAGATGACAAGGTAGATGAATATGAAGTTAAAGAAAAACTAGAAGAATCTAAAAACTTCTTAGATGAAAAGGCTAAGGAATATCAAGTAAAAGATAAATTAAAACAATCTAAGGACTATATATCTAATAAGGTTGAGGAATATCAAGTAAAAGATAAATTAAAACAATCTAAGGACTATATATCTAATAAGGTATCGGATTTAGATATAGAAGATTTAATTAAGCCTCCTAAAAATGCTAATAGGTTTGAGGGGATGAGCTTGAGAAGAAGTGGGGATGGGATAAGAAAGACGATATTGATGAAAATATAAACCTTATCAATCCTGAGATTACAAATAACGATAAGAAGAATAAAGAAAAGAAATCTTTATTCAAGAAACTTTTTGGAAGAAAGTAACTTCTGTATTTTAAAAAAGAAAGTGGGGGATGGGCCTAGCCCAGAATTATGTTTATAAAAACAAGAATAAATAAAATTAACGCAGATAATCTATATTGTGAAGGACAAGTTATCAGTATTCTCGATAACGATAAAAAAACAATAGAAGATAAGAAGTTAAATGATTATAAGGTCATCATTTCTTTTGACAAGATTGACCTATCAACTTCTTTAAAGAATTATGATTTTATGATTAATGAAACTGTAATAGGTAAGGTTATAGAAACTGATGACAAAGGAAAGTTAATCTCTTTAGATATTTCTGAATATCAAAAAGAAATCTTTGATGATTTTGTAAAAGGTGGCCCTTATAAGGCTAAAATCCTATGGTTCCTATCTTATGGTGCTATGGTAAAAGTAAATGAATTTCTAGGAATTATTAAGAACTCTGATTTTTCTAATAAATACCTAAAGGTTTCTCAATTTTACCACCCAGGAGATTTAATTGAGGTAGAAGTTGCAAATACTTACTTAAATAAGATTTATTTTAAGCCAACTGATATGAGTCACGAAGATTATCAAGCTGACCTATCTAAGTATAAGGTTAATGATGTAATAATAGTTAGAATTAGCTCAACTAGACCTTGGGGAATTTTTGTAGGCATAGCTCCAGGTGTTGACGGACTTTGTAATAATCCAGATAACCTTGGCTTAAAAGCAGGTATGAAAATAGCCTACAAGATTACAAAAATTAATGAAAAGGGAATCAAAGGTCGCTTTGTTAAATTGATTGGTTAAGGTGATCTTATGTATTTCCTAAACAATCAAAATTTACTAGAAATAGATGATTCTTACCACCAAGTTTTTAAAAATCCCTTCCATGTAAACCTAGCCCTACATGAAATTCCTAGAATGAAGGATGCTGGCGACTTAACTGATTTAGATGTTAAAGTCTGTAAACTAGTCCATAAATTCACATTCCTAGACAAGCAAAGAATTGAAAGATTGTTGGGAGTTGAAATTAAGGATAGGTTGGAAAGCTTGGTGAATATGAGGGTATTGAACAAGTTTGTTTTATCTAATGGATATGAAGATTATCCAAAGGTTCATGACTTAGATGTTCCAGATATTATTAAAATGAAGAACAAGGAAGTTCTTGAAAAAGACTGCTATATATTGTATTGCCTAGATATGGCAGGTAAGGTTTTATTAGAAAAATATACTAACCTCGATCTTGAATCTTGGTACACATCAGAAAACTTAATAAGAGCCAATGCAGTTCTTAAAAATTGATACTAAGTGATTTTTATATAAATATTATGGAAAACACTAAGCAATATACTTGTGAAGAATTTAACCTAGGAAGGACTTTTTATGTAAATAAGAAACCCCTAACCAATGACGCTGATTTAACAATGAGGTTAAATAACCACAAGGTAAACTATATTTTATTAACTTTGAGGGATGAAGATTTTCCTCAATATTTAAGGTCTATTTCAGAAAGATATGAAATATTATTGACTACTAAATCTTGGAAGAAATACTTCTTTGAAATAGAAGAAAGCCCAGTTTGACTAATAAATTGTCCTACCCTTAGTGCTAAATCTGTATTTTCACAAATAATTAGTAAAACTGGGCTTTCTTCTATTTCAAAGAAGTATTTCTTCCAAGATTTAGTAGTCAATAATATTTCATATCTTTCTGAAATAGACCTTAAATATTGAGGAAAATCTTCATCCCTCAAAGTTAATAAAATATAGTTTACCTTGTGGTTATTTAACCTCATTGTTAAATCAGCGTCATTGGTTAGGGGTTTCTTATTTACATAAAAAGTCCTTCCTAGGTTAAATTCTTCACAAGTATATTGCTTAGTGTTTTCCATAATATTTATATAAAAATCACTTAGTATCAATTTTTTAAGAACTGCATTGGCTCTTATTAAGTTTTCTGATGTGTACCAAGATTCAAGATCGAGGTTAGTATATTTTTCTAATAAAACCTTACCTGCCATATCTAGGCAATACAATATATAGCAGTCTTTTTCAAGAACTTCCTTGTTCTTCATTTTAATAATATCTGGAACATCTAAGTCATGAACCTTTGGATAATCTTCATATCCATTAGATAAAACAAACTTGTTCAATACCCTCATATTCACCAAGCTTTCCAACCTATCCTTAATTTCAACTCCCAACAATCTTTCATTCTTTGCTTGTCTAGGAATGTGAATTTATGGACTAGTTTACAGACTTTAACATCTAAATCAGTTAAGTCGCCAGCATCCTTCATTCTAGGAATTTCATGTAGGGCTAGGTTTACATGGAAGGGATTTTTAAAAACTTGGTGGTAAGAATCATCTATTTCTAGTAAATTTTGATTGTTTAGGAAATACATAAGATCACCTTAACCAATCAATTTAACAAAGCGACCTTTGATTCCCTTTTCATTAATTTTTGTAATCTTGTAGGCTATTTCATACCTGCTTTTAAGCCAAGGTTATCTGGATTATTACAAAGTCCGTCAACACCTGGAGCTATGCCTACAAAAATTCCCCAAGGTCTAGTTGAGCTAATTCTAACTATTATTACATCATTAACCTTATACTTAGATAGGTCAGCTTGATAATCTTCGTGACTCATATCAGTTGGCTTAAAATAAATCTTATTTAAGTAAGTATTTGCAACTTCTACCTCAATTAAATCTCCTGGGTGGTAAAATTGAGAAACCTTTAGGTATTTATTAGAAAAATCAGAGTTCTTAATAATTCCTAGAAATTCATTTACTTTTACCATAGCACCATAAGATAGGAACCATAGGATTTTAGCCTTATAAGGGCCACCTTTTACAAATCATCAAAGATTTCTTTTTGATATTCAGAAATATCTAAAGAGATTAACTTTCCTTTGTCATCAGTTTCTATAACCTTACCTATTACAGTTTCATTAATCATAAAATCATAATTCTTTAAAGAAGTTGATAGGTCAATCTTGTCAAAAGAAATGATGACCTTATAATCATTTAACTTCTTATCTTCTATTGTTTTTTTATCGTTATCGAGAATACTGATAACTTGTCCTTCACAATATAGATTATCTGCGTTAATTTTATTTATTCTTGTTTTTATAAACATAATTCTGGGCTAGGCCCATCCCCCACTTTCTTTTTTAAAATACAGAAGTTACTTTCTTCCAAAAAGTTTCTTGAATAAAGATTTCTTTTCTTTATTCTTCTTATCGTTATTTGTAATCTCAGGATTGATAAGGTTTATATTTTCATCAATATCGTCTTTCTTATCCCATCCCCACTTCTTCTCAAGCTCATCCCCTCAAACCTATTAGCATTTTTAGGAGGCTTAATTAAATCTTCTATATCTAAATCCGATACCTTATTAGATATATAGTCCTTAGATTGTTTTAATTTATCTTTTACTTGATATTCCTCAACCTTATTAGATATATAGTCCTTAGATTGTTTTAATTTATCTTTTACTTGATATTCCTTAGCCTTTTCATCTAAGAAGTTTTTAGATTCTTCTAGTTTTTCTTTAACTTCATATTCATCTACCTTGTCATCTAAATAATCTTTAGAATCCTTAAACATTTTCTTAACTTTGTCTATTGAGGATTGGTGCTTGGGTGGAATAGTGGGTTCATCAGATCTATTGTTATCCTATTTAAACTCATATCTTGACCTTCTTTTCCCCTATCTTCTAGGGATGAATCTATATTTAAAACTATTAAACCCTTATTTTCCTTAGAATCATATAAAGAAAATTCTTCCTCTAAATCCTCATGTTCATCTACATACATATCAAAAGTTGAATCATAGGGTCTGTTAGGTTCTAATTTATTAACTTCATTTGTATCTTGGCTTAGGTCTAGGGTTTTAAGTGTAGGTTCTTGAGGTTGAAGGGAAGGGTTTGAGTCTTGGCTTAAATCTAAGATTTCTTCAGGTTTTGTTTTTAAGTCAAATTTCTTCTTTTGGTTTTTCTTCAACTTCTAAGACTAAATTTTCAGATTTATCTTCTTCCACATTCATAGTACCTAGGTCTAAGAATATTTCTTTATCACTAGAGTTTTCAGTTTCTTCTCGATCTACTGGTTTTATATCTAGCTTAATAGGAGTTACTAAATCTTTATCTTTAAGTTCTTCTTCTTGAGCTGGTTTAATTTCTTTTACTTCTACATCAAGTTTTTATCTTCTATAACTTCTTCTATTCTTATTTCTTCCTTATCGGATTTCGGTAAGTCGATTTTTCTTCTTTTACTTCTACCTTTTCTATTTCTTTTTCTTACCTTCTTTAAGTTGTTCTGGAGCCTTTTTCTTTTCAACTTTTGTTTTTAATTACATCAAATTTAGAATCTTTTAAATAGATAGATTCTACTTCTCCAGCATAGGTAAAGCTTTGAAGAATTTTTAAACCTAAAGGTGGTCTTTGATAAAGTTCTTCATATTCTTTTTCATCTAGTTTTTTATATCAAAATCCTTATTTAGGTTTTGCTTTTACTCTTGGAAATTTTAAAGCTTTATCTTCTTCTACTAAAGGAATTGAAGATAAGACAAATTTTAAAGAAGATGAAAGCTCTGTAGGTTGGAATGGTTTCTTAACAAAACCTATATTAAGTTCTTCCTTATATTCTTCCTTATCATCCATAGATTGTAGTAGGATAATCCCTAATTCATTAGCTGGATAGATTTTTCTTATCTGTTCTATAATTTTCTTATGGTCTTTAATAGTATCTGCTATTAAAAGCCCTTTTACATCATTATTCCTCATAGCATAGCTAAGGTCTTTTAAATTATCTACGCTAATATACTTGTAATTCTTTCTTAGAATATTACTTACAAGTTTCTTTGAGGCTTGGTTTTCATCAAATATAACTACTATTGGTTTGATCATGTATTTCCTCCTCATCTACTGTAAAAGTAGGAGTATATGAGGGCTTGTTTTTTTATTAGGTAGCCCCTCTCCTACTTTTAATACTTCCTAAAATTAATCTTCAAATATAAACTCAAGGCTTCCGTCATCTTTGAGTTTTAATTTGGCATTTCCCTTCTTACCAGATTTCCAAGTAAATTCTTTTTCATCTGTTGTACCACCACTTAGGAGGATTTTATATCTGCCTTAGTGATTGGACTATGACAAAGGGTTTTACCAAAGATAAAATCACAAGAATCCTTATAACCTTCACATAGGTAATAATTCTTGCCTTCTATTACTTTCCTGCCACACTTAGGGCAAGTACCTACTTCTTCTTTTGGAAGTTTTTTATTTTCTGGGAAGATAAAAACAAGTTTACCTTCATCATCAAGTCTTAACTTGGCTGAGCCAGTCTTGCCTGACTTCCAAGTAAATTCCTTTTCTTCGGTTTCTTCTCCATTAAGTAGTCTTTCTACATCTTCTACCTCAATGTCTGTATGGCATAGAGTTCCTGGTAGGGTAAAATCACACATAATGCCAGAGTCTGACTTATAGTTTTCGCACTTATAAAACTTCTTGGCATTTACTACATGACCACCACACTTAGGACAAGTACCAATGACTGCCCCACTTCTATTCATAACTCGTTTTTCCGTACTTTCTTTTAGGCTATTTATATCTTCACTCATACTATCAACTATTTCCTTTCTAAATACACTTGGGTCTAGTTCCCCACTCTCAATTTCCTTTAGCTTGCTTTCAAGAGATCCAGTTAAAGATATGTCTTGAATTTTATGATTAAGGCTTGTGAGAATAATCTCTTGTCCTAAATCGCTTATATAAATATAGTTATTCTTTATGCTGATATATTTTTTCTTTTTAAGTTTTTCAATAATGCCTGCTCTTGTTGCAGGAGTACCTATGCCCCCTACTTCTTTAAGTATGTCTTTATACTGGTCTAAGTCCTCAACCATACTTAGGGTTGGATTTTGCATAACCATTAGTAGACTTGCTTCAGTATAATGACTTGGAGGTCTAGTTATAGATTCTTTAATCTTAGAAGATTTGATTGGAATTTCTTCCCCAACCTTGATTTCCTTTACAACTTCCCTATCTTCTTTTAAGCCTAGGAGAATTTCTCCATAACCTCTTTCAATTACTAGGGATTTATTAGCCTTATATTCCTTCTTATTTTTCTCTCCAATAATTCTATAAACCTCTTTTTTAATTGGTTTTAAGAAAATAATAAAGAATCTTTTAAGGATATATTCATACAAAAGTTTTTCATCACTATTTAAGTTAGAGCTAGTTTTACCCGTTGGAATTATTGCATGGTGGTCTGTAACCTTTCCTTCGTTTATAAACCTCTTGGGTATATCGAAATTCGATAAGAGAGCTAGTTGGTTTGTTCTCTCCCACTCTGCCCCTGTATCTTTATAAGATTTGAGTTTTATAAAGGTGTCTTTGAGGGTGTCTGCTACAGCCTTTGTTAAATATCTTGAATCTGTCCTTGGGTATGAAACTAAGCCCTTTTCATATAAGGCTTGTAATATATCTAAGGTCTTTTTAGATGAAAATTTAAACATCTTATTAGCTTCTTTTTGAAGATCGGTTAAGTCTGGTAACAATGGAGGGTTTGTATATTCAAAGTTCTTTTGAAATTCCTTACATATAAGAAACTTGTCCTTATCTATTTCAGCCTTCATTTTTTCAACATCCAGTTTATCCTCATAGTTCCCCGACTTATAGGTCATATCGGATTTCGATAAGACTTCTAAGTAGTAGGATTTTTTGGATTTGAAGTTTTTTATTTCTTCATCTCGGTTGAAGATGAGTTTGAGGACTGGGGTCATTACCCTCCCCATAGCCATCCCTGTATAAGAAGAAATTGAATAAAATCTGGAGTAATTCATACCATACAGCCAGTCAATCTCTTGTCGTATAAGAGCTGATTCTTTTAAATTTTCCAAGTCTTGATTTGTATAATCTAAAAGATTATCCATAGCCTCCTTAATAGAGGTATCAGTAATATCTTTTAGCCAGAGCCTCTTAACTAAAGTCTTGATATTTAGTAAATCATAGACATTCCAGAAGATTGCCTCACCTTCACGCCCTGCATCAGTAGCGTTTATAATAAAATCAAACTTGTTAGTTTTTATTAGTTCTTTTATCTCTTTAAATAATTTTTTGTCCGTAATCTCATATTTAAAATTACTCGGTATCATGGGGAGTTCATTTATATCCCAACTTTTCCAAGAATCTTTGTATTTTTCAGGCTCATATAAACAAGTAATATGACCGTGTAAAGGCTTGTAGGTGATATTAAAATCGCCAAAACTTGAACCTATAACTTGCGATATTGCCCTTGAAACAGAAGGTTTTTCTGTAATTAATAAAACATTCTTCATATTTACCTCCTAGAGTAAAGTTATCGAGAGAATCCACCTTTATATTTCATATACTCGAAAAGTGGAGAGAATAAAGCGACTTGGATTTAATATTAAAAGCTCTTATCTCCACTTTTCAGGTACTTGCAAAATAACTTGTGTCTTGTATAGACCTTGCTATACTACAAGTAAAGATTAAGACTTATCGAAATCCGATAGGTTAAATATATAATTAATTTTTAATGATTACCCCTAAGAGGAAAGTAGGTGGCTATATGCTTAAAGTTTATGCTGCTGGGTTAGATACGCTAACACCAGAAGAAGTTAGTAAATTAAACAAGGCTCTAGGAGCCTTTAAGGGTGAAATTAATGACCTAGCAACTTTTTTAATAGCCTTCACATTAGTAACAGCTATACTATGTCTGATTATTCACTTTATTCGACTTCAAGGATCCTATAGTCATCCTTTAATTCGTAGAGATATTTTGAAGGACATATTTACTGTTCTAATATGTGTATCATTGTTATCGGCTGTCGGTTTAATAGTTTCACTAATATTAAATTCCTTCATATAGGAATAGGGGGTAAAGAATGAATTTTAATGAAATAAGATACAAAAATATGATGGATAAAATTTTCCAAGACGCTGGAAATCTGGAGAGTTTAATTCCTTATGAATCCAAAATCTTGGTTTATGAAGATTGTGTCGTGACTTTAACCTTGGATGAAGAAGGTTATGCCAATGTTCAAATCTTCGCAGGAGATGTTAAGAATGTTTTTATAGAAACATCTGATGAACTTGAATCTTTACTTGGAGAAGATCCAGTAGAAGAAATTAAGTCATATATTTTGGAAATCAATAAGTGATTATATTTAGGAGGAAACAAATGAATAAGAAAAAAATTATAACAATGTGCTTAGCAGCAAGCCTATTAAGTCCAATAGGAACTTTTGCTCAATCAATGGATAGTGCTAACAATATTTCTTACTTATACCTAAAAGAAAAGCAAGCTAAAGGTTTAACTCTTAAAGAAACCCTAGAGGCCTATAAGAAAAATGACTATTCTTTTGCTAGAAGTGATTTAGGTGTAAGAAACAACATATTTAATGACTATAAAGTTAAAGCTACTACTGGTGACCTAGTTACTAATGATGTAGAAGAAGTCAAAAACTCAATGACTAATGACTTAAATAGTCTAAGTTTAAAAGAATTAAGAGATAAAACTACTGACTTGTTAAAAGATCTAAAAGTTAGAATTAACTATGGGGTAGATGAGCTAAATAAAGATGAACTTATTCCACTAATAATTAAGCTTATAGATATGCAAGAAGTTAGAGATAGGGAAGAATCAAAACACGAAATTGTTATTGAGGATGAAGAAGAAGTATCGAAATCCGATAAGAAGGATAATAAGATAGAAGATATAAAAGAAGATACTAAGGCTAAAGCAGAAGAAAAAACTACAGACAATAAACTAGAAAAGAAGGCTTCATCCTCTAAGTCTAATAACAAAGAAGTTAAAACTAATGAAAGTTTTAATTGGGATAACTTCTCTTTCAAAGAGCAAAATAATAAGAAGGCTCAACCAGCACCAGCTATAGAAAATAATCCTCAAACTAATGCAAGTATGAAGGATTTTATTAATAATACTGGTTTCCAAGAGGATAATAAATTACAACAAAAAGATGAAAGTAAGGCTCCAGAAAATAATCAAAATAATCCTCAAGCTGATATAGATAATTTCTCCTTTGATAGTCTCAAAGAAGAAAATCTTCCTTCAGTTTTTGAAAGTCCTAAACTTGAATCTACTGAACCTAGACAAACTTTACAAATTGCCCTAGGTAAGGAAGAAAATCCAAAATGGATTGATACTGGTATAGTTGTTAGTCAAAATAATGACAACTCTATCTTAGGTAATACTAAGGCAACACTATCAGTTATTAGTAAAATGACTGATCTTAAAAAGGTTGATGGAAAGAAAGATAATGCTTTAGTTTTATATAAGGGTCAATTCAAAGAAATTACATCGAATTTCGATATAGAAAACCTATTAAATATCCAAATAAAAGCACAAGATTCACGAATGGGTGGTAAGTTTAATCTAGCTGATTATCTTGAAATGAATGGTAACCTAGTTGTGGTGGTTAATGGTAAAAAGGTTAACCTACAAGAAGATCCTGAAGTTGATAATTCTAGGGTGCTTTTACCATTGAGGCAAATAGCTGAATCTATGGGTATAAAAATAGACTGGAATCAAGAAAAGCAAGTTGCAACTATAAATGACAACATAGTTTATGATATGTTAAATAATAGTGTAAGTAAAAATGGACAAGTATATAAACTATCTGCAAATCCTAAATTAAATAAAAATAAGAGAATACTTACAGTATTAAACTTTATAGTTCACGAGTTCCAATACACAATGGAATGGAACGCTGAAGATATGCAATTAGAAATTAAGAAACCTGGTCTTGATAATTCTACTAGTAGTAATAATGGACAAATCCCTCTTTTACCTGAATTAAATAATAATCATAACAATGACATTGATTATTCAAAAAATTCAGAACCTGTTCAAACTGAAGGTAAGTTGTTTGATGAACAAGAAGTAGAGAGAGTTGGGGAAGGTAAAGATAAGGGTGAAGAAGTAACTAGGGTTAATGACAAGGACATCCAAGATTTCTTTAATGACCAAGGAGAAACTAAATAAAGAAAAGGGGTCTAGCTCCTTTTCTTCAGTAAATGTGGAGGATATATTATGAAAAATAAAATGATTATAAGCTCTTTAGCTTTATTAATGCTACTTCCAACAAGTGCTATGGCTAAAGAAAGACAATTTAAACTTACTATAAAAAATCAACCAGTTACTATAAATAAAGAAATAGGCTATCCATATATCAATAAGGATGAAAGAACTATGGTACCAATTAGGGTAATTTCTGAAAACTTAGGCTACCAAGTTGACTGGAATCAAGATAGTAAGATGACAACTATTAAGAAAGATGACAAGTTAATAGCCCTAAAAAATGAGAAAAATTTTGCAGTCATTAATAATAAGAAAGTTCCATTAGGTGTAAAACCTGACGGCACTTGGGAAAAAACTTCTGTAAAGATAAAAGACGACAGGACTTATGTACCTTTAAGATTTATAGCTGAGGCTATGAATGAAAAAGTAGATTATAAAATTGACAAAGATTTTCACTATATCAATATCTCTGGCACAGATAATCAAGCTAATCAAAAGGGAGAAAAACTTGTTAGAGATAGAATTGAAATCAAGCAAAAAAACTTCCCTAAAGATTATCTTCAAGGCTTTGAACTAGAAATTGATCCAATTAAGGATAAAGATTTAATTGGAGTTCCATACCAAATTGAATTAATCAGTCCTAAATATACAAACCTAGAAATGAAAGATGTTTTTGAAAATAAGGGTTATATTCCTATTGGTGATAAATTTGCAAAAGTTACTGATGAAACAATAAATCCTCAAGGTTTTATTCATTCCCTAACTGCTGATATGTTTAAAGTGTATAGGGATGCCAAGACTAAAAAGCCAATAGCTATCCCTAAATCTGGAGATATTTTTAGATATAAAATAACTTTTAACCTACCTGAAGGTCAACAAATTCAAATTATTGATTGTATTATGCCGTAATATTTCCTAATTAAGAGCCGAAAGGCTCTTTTTTTTATATCTCTTGTAATTTAAAAGATTACTAACTTTAAGGAGGTTTTTTATGAAGAAATTATTAATATTTTTTGTAGCAATAATGGTTTTGCTACCTAGTCAAATTTTTGCAGAGGAAGTAGGGGTAAAATATAACGATTATCTTAGACTCTTAGAACAACGATATAATATTAAGGTTAAAACCCCAACTATTAATTTTACTGGTACTATTACTACTCCCGATGGTAAAAAAATCAATGTAAATCCTAACAAGGGTGTAAAAGCTGATAACTTTAGCCGAAAAGATGGAATAACTGATTTGGAGTTAGCTGCTGAAGTTCCAGTAAACTCAAGCATTACTTTGAAGGACTTGTCTGTTCCTGCAAATGGCAAACTTACATCTTGGGATTGGCAGTTATTTTATTCTAAAAATGAAAAAGGCTTCCCACTTGATAGAACTGAAAAGGAAGTAGTAACAAGTAGGCAAGATAAGACCTATAAGTTTGATAAACCTGGTGTTTATTATCTTCACCTTAATGTAGCTGATAAAATAAAAACCAAAAAAATAAAGGGTGATGGTGTAGAGATATATTCTAATCAAGGTAATTGGCATTACAAGTCAATTCGACCAGTAGGTGAATTAAAAATAGAAGATTGGTACTTCTTATCTATGAAGGTTAAAGTTACTGACAATGAAAAGCCAGATATGATGATTACTAAACTTGATTTAGTTGGTGATCAAAGTGGAAATTCAAAATCTTTTAAAACTGGTGAAAATATCAGACTTATCTACACTCCAAATATAGTAAATAAAAAAGAGTGCCTAGATAATCATTCTTATATTATTAGTTTTATTAAAGATGGTAAGACTGTAAAATTTAATCAAGATATTACAAGCAGCAAGCTTTGTGAAAATAAGTTAATACCACTTAAATTTCCTAATCCAATCAGGTCAACTGAAGAAGGCTCAGGCAAAGTTTGTGTGGAAGTAAATCAAAGACATACTAAAGCTGGAGATAATATAGCCAATGAAAATGATAAGAAGTGTATAGACTTTGATATTACTGGTGGAAAGAATGATATGGGTGTATCAAATATTAGCATTGGTGGAAAACTAAAGAAAAACCAAGCTTTTAGACCTACTATGAATCTAAACCACATTTCTGGTAATAAAAAGATACAAAACCCTAGATTTATAATCGAGGTCAAGGATGAAAATGGCAGAACTATTTTACAAGAAAGAAAATCCCATAGTGGAATCTTAAATCCAAATACTAGTATCTCTGTTTCCACAAATGGAACTACTTCAACATCAACAAACAAAGTTGTTGTCTGTGGTAGGGTAGACCCATATCACACAAGAGTTAATGAAAATATGGCTAATAGTAATGATAGTGCTTGTAAAGAATTTAGAATTGATGGTAACAACAAAAACTACGCTATAAATAATTTAAAGGTAATTCCATCTTCTTTAAAAATATCTAAAGATAGTGGTTCTATTAGAACTTTTGCTACTCTTAATATGAATTTAGTTAATGATTCATCTCAAAATGATCCATTACCAAATAATCCTATTTTAAGAGTTTATGTTAATAATAGACTTGTTAAGCAAGAAAATGTCAATATAGCTCCAGGTTCTACAAAACCTTATTCTATTACTATTTTTGAAACTTTTCATGCTAATAATAACTTTATAAGGGTTACAATTAATGAAGATCGAAGAATACCTGAAAAACTATTAAATAACGCAGACCCTTATAGGGATAATGCAACTGACACTAATCTTAATGTTGGTAAGCTAGAAGCTTGTCAAGAGTGTTTAACTCCTAATAGAAAATCTTATTGGTCTGAAAGATTTACAACAACAACCTATACTGGTACTTATTATGAAGATCATTATGGCTATCCATATTGTTTAAATTCAAATACTAGAAGTACAAGTACAAACAAAGGATTTGAAGAAGAATATTATATAGACAAGGTTTTATTTAGAAGTAAAGTAACAAAGGACAATAACCTAGGTAATAATAGTTGGATAGATATTAAAAATGCTACTGGCAAAGTAAAAGCTGGCTATGGTTTTGAATTAAAAATTATAACTAGATATAAGACAAATAGAAATATATATCCAAAGGCTACTCCTAGTAGAGATTGGTGTAACTATCAAGAGGTAACTCCTCAATCTGTTGCTCCAGTAAATCAACCAACTACAATTAGTCTTAGACCTAACTTCACTATGGATAATAACTGGACTATGAATATAGACGAAAATTGTATGCCAATGGTAAATACTGAAACAAATGGACAATGGTATAACTCTACTATGGTATTTGAACCTGCTCTTAGAAGATCTGTTAATAACAAGTCAACTACTAGAAAAATTTATATAAGCCCAAGAACTCAATCTGGGGATTATAGCTTTACAGTTGCAACGCCTAACTTTAAAGGTTTAGATGTTGGCGTGCCAAAAACAAATAATGATAAACACGATTGTATTAGATTTACTATAAGAGTTTTAGCACAAGACGACATTAAGACTCATGTAATCCAATAATTTCATATCACAACTTAATACGACATCTACTAACAAAAAGGGAAGTAGAGTTCTAGGTCAAATTAAATAACTTAGGATGAACTTTCCTTTTTGTGTGGTAAATGTAGGCAAAGTCCTAATAAAATATACAAAAATCTTCATTCTCTTTTTCTATAAAACTAAAGAACTTTATAATTTACTATTATTCTTAACTCTTATAATTAAGAGTGTAGCAAAGCTAGTAAATAACAGGCTTTCAAACTTAAAAGATATACTTTTTTATTCCTTGAGATATACATATTTCTTCAGACTAATTTCTTTTAAATTCAAAAAATAAACTAAAAAGATTCAATTAGATTACCTAAAATCTTCATTAAGATAGCTAAAAATATCAAAGTATATTTCTAAAGATATACAAAAATCTTCATTATTAATTTTTCAAAGAATTAATATTACCATAAATCTTCAATCAAAAAGCTAGGTTACTTTTCGTAAAAGTTTTTTTACTATTTTATAGCTATTTTTTATAGTATTACCAAAAATCTTCAAAGATTGCTCCTTAAATCTTCATCAACTATACTAAAAAACTTCTTTAATATTACCAAAAATCTTCATTTTGAATAAATAAGCCAACTTTTAAAGTTTATATTCCCTTAAATATCCCATTTATAGTTTTTTAGGTCTTAAAAATGAAGAAAAAAGGTAATAATTAGAAATTTAGGAAGAAAAAAGGTAATCTTTAAAAATAAGATGAAGAAAAAAGGTAATAAAAAGGAATATTTTTAGTAATAAAAGGCTATAACTCTCTTATTTACTAGTATGTGCCTGTTTTGATTTAAAAAAACTTAACTGATATAATATTAACAAATAAGGTGGTGTAGCTATGTCTGAAAAAGAATTAGGTTATTTTGAAAAATTTGAAACAATAGATGACCTATATGACCAAGATGGAAAGGTAACACAACTCTCTATATGGTCTGATGACTCTTTAGTTAGAAAGGGAAATCCATTAATTAAATCTAGGATGTCATGGCCTTTAAATGCACAAAAAATATTGCTATTATTGGCTTCATCTTACTCTGAATTAACAGATGAGTTTGGAAATAAATTTGTTCCAGATAAAAATAAATATTTTTGGTCAATTTCTGTATCAGCTCTTGAAGATCAACTTGGCGTAAAAAGATTATCTTCTACATACTTAAAAGAATTGGCACAAGTTATGGTACAAACATCTATAGATATTAACCTTCCAACAACTAAAGAGGGTGAGTATGCTTGGAGAATGGCTCCCTTATTTGCAGACGCTACCTATCAAAGTGGTAAACTAAGTTTAGAACTTACAAGATTATGTAAAGAGCAATTAGGTAGGTTTACTTCAGGATACACCCAATATTATTTAAAAAATGTAATCAGAATGAGAAGTCAGTATTCTATAAGAATCTATGAATTAATCAACGCAGAAAAATTTAAAGCTCCTATTGGTGCAGTAACTTACTCTGTAGAAGAACTTAGACTTTTAATAGGCATAAGCGAGGATTCTTATAAAACATTTGGAATATTTAATAGTAAGGTAATAGGCCCTTCAGTTGACGAAATAAACGAAATTGACGGAGAGAACTTATATGTAGGTTATACAAAATTAAGAACTGGCAGGTCTATTAGTCATATTAAATTTTTGTATATTGATAAGAATAGGATAAAAGAAGAAGCTAATAATAAAATAAATTCCAGGAAACATCAGTATAGTTCTACTTATGATATTGATAAACTTAAAGATTTTTTAAACTTAGATAAAAAAACATCAAGTTATGATTGGAGATACTATTATGACTTGGCTTTGGCAACTATAGATTCTCATAGAAAATCTTATGAAAGTTTAAAAGATTTAGAACTTGATGATGACTATATTGTATATAATTATTTAAAGAAAAATTATGAATATGTAAAAAAAAGAGCCAATAAAAACTTTGACTCTTATTTCGTAGCTTCTTTAACTAATGATTATGCTGGTAGTTTTGGCACTATGGAGCGAATTTAATACATTTCAATTCCCCAGCCTTTACCTCTCGCAACCCAATCTAATAAATCAAACATAGTATAAATCTTTAATTTATCCCATTTTTTTAGGATACCTTCTATATAATTTACACCTAATTTATCATTGGCGATTGCTATATCAAGGGCATAATTAATTAAGTTATAATCCATATTATATTTAAACTGAAAACCAGAGATTCTTTTTCTTTCATTAGGACTTAGTGGAATATTTGAGATAGTGTTATATCTCTCTATTATTTCATTAAGTCCTAAATTTTTGCGTTCTTCTTCCTCTTTACGAGCAAAATATATTAATGCCTCTTGCTCATTTGTAACCTTTTTATCTTTTAGTCTTTTTATAATTTCATCTAAAAAATATATAGGTAAATCTTGATTTTTAAATTGCAAGTGCTTATGTATAAAATAAACTAAGGAAGGATCTATATTATTAGTCTTAATAACCTTCTTTACAATTTCTTTTTCTTTATCATCTTTTAAATCTATTAATAAAAAAAGTTTTTCAATATCCATAACTACCACCTAAAGTCATTATACCAGATTATTTTCCAAAAACCTGCTCGAACTATGTTAGGATAAAATATATTTTTATTCTTTCCTAGAATTACATAAAATAACAAACAATAAAAAGGATTAAGTCCTTTCGGAACAGTAAGGGAATTGGACAGGAAGAAAGCCTGGCAAGAAGTTATCAACTTGCACCATTCCACGGTTAAAATAAACAACTTAATAATTTACTCTATTCCAGACAACAGAGAATAGCTTTCTTTGGTTTTAAAGTTTGGTAGGTCATAGAGAGTGCAGGAGAGTTAGAACTAGCTGATAATTAGTCGCCAGAGTAGAAAATCTGGAGGGTTAAAAGTAGAAATACTGTGGGGAAAAGTCCTATGCCACACCTAAAAAATTTAACGAATGATTGATAACCATTGATGTCGGGAGTAGAAGTCTTATTTATTCCTCATGACTTCGACAGGAGCGTGAGGCGACTGCGTGTAGATATGGGTCTACGAAGAGATACGAGAACAGTCGATAATCAAAAAAGAGAAAATCTCACTGGTAAAACCTAAGAGGTGACACCGAAAGTCAACGCAAGTTGAGGGGAAAATTCTAAGACAGTTAGCTACTGCTAGAGGAGATCGCTTTCTACCAGCTCTATGAAATATGTTTTCAATAAGAATTGTCCAACTAGAAGATTTTAAAAAGTCTTTATTTTTTTTAAAAATAAGGATGATTTTATACACAATTCTTCTAGGGGGAGGGGAGATAATATTATTATAAAAAAGCAAATTGTGAAAATCTAATTGTCAGACAAACTGGTTGGTTGTTGAAAATTAAATTACATATAAAAAACAACTTGTCTTACATCTACCAAGAAAAAGCATAGTATATAAAAAGCAATCTGGGTTGGCAATAAACAAATTAGATGTGAAAAGTCTGATTACATACATCATATCATTTGCCTGCTTTTTCTAGGGTCTGAGATACTGATGAAAGCTGATTTGTAGAACACGGAGCTAGTAAAACAATAACTGATTGGTAAAGTACATCAGATGTGAGTCGAAAAAAATCCCACTAATGAATTTCGAGTTGACCGATAGGGAAACGAAGAAATTGCGAAGCCTAAAGCAAGTGGTTGACAAAAAAATAAATCTCAGCGACCTTAGTCAAAAAAAATAGGATTCAGCAACCTCTGACAAAGAAAGTAAATGTCAGCAACTGCAATTAAAAAAAAGACTTACTTTTCAAAGAACTTACATCAATTAAAAAAAACAACCTCAATCAAAAAATCATCAAGAGCTTGCAGAAAAAAGAAATCTGACTTCTTAACATTGTTTGATTTAATTTGAGCTGACTTTGACTTGATTAACTAAACTTATTCTTATTTGATATAAAACTTCTGACTTGAATTAATTTGATTTAACAATCAACTTCCTCAACATCTTCTAACTTATTTACTTTGACTCAAGTTGTAAATATACATAATCTTAATTTTAAATTTTAACTTCAACCTTCAAAGTTCTTTTAAATAATTAAAAAGGATTCTAACTTCAAAAATCACAAAACTTCTTCTTTTACTTTTAATATATATAATTACTCAAAATAAAAGTAAAAACGCTCTAAAAATCATTCTGGACAATCTGGAGTGATTTTTTATGTATCTAAGATCTTCCAATTTTATATTGCCAACAGTTTTTGTGATTACAGTAAATAAGAAATCAATAAAGAAAGGATTGATTGTAATGCAAGTAATTTTTAAAGCTCATCGTTTTTCAGATAATCCGATAGCATTGATTATATGCTTAATAGTATTTTTACTTAATTGTTATGCAGCTTGGAAAGTTTTTGAAAAAGCTGACGAAGAAGGTTGGAAAGCTATCATACCTATTTATAATGCTTATATATATCAAAAGATTACTTTTGGTGACAGATATGCTTGGACTTTTATTTTATTCTTTATTCCATATTTAGGACTTGTCTTTGCGTTGTATTCTTTATATGAAATGTATAAGAAATTCTTCTTTACAGACTTTGGAGCAATCCTAGGAGCTTTCTTCCCATATATTGCAAATTTGTATATTGCTTTTAATGATGATTGTCATTTTTCAGAAAGAAATACATTTTTAAATGATTTTTTAGATAAGTAAATATACTTACAGCTAGGTTGAAAAACCTAGCTTTTTTTTATTTAAACTCATAGTTAAAAGCTTATTGACTTTATTTCTTTAAATAAGTATGCTTATATTAAGGTCTACACAAGGCTAAAAATACAAAAGTAATGCAATATAAAAAATACATAGGGAGAAGTTATTAAATGAATAAGTTAAGTAAAAGAATAATAATCTTATCTATGATTCTTATGTTATTAACAACTGCTTGTAAAAAAGATAAAAAACTTGCAGAAGATAATAACAATCTTAGTAATATCAATGTAGAAGAACCAAAAGAAGAAAATTACAATTACGATGATGAGGAAAACAATTCAGAAGAAAATAACGAAAATAACGAGAATAACGAAGAAGAAAACAATACTTCTAGTGATGATTATGTTCAAGTGAAAGATGTTAAAGGGATTGGGCTGGGAGATTTACATCTTGCTTTAATAGGTAAATCTATAACTGTAAATGGTCAAACTTTTAAGTTGGCTAATTATTATGATATTTCTTCAGTTTCATTTATAAATAAAAATGTCGATGAACAAGCTGGAACTGAACATTCACTTGTAGAACTTGAGATCGTACATCTAAACTCCAAGTTAAGAGGTAATGTGAATGTAGATTTAGTTTATGATAGTGGCGAAGATGAATGGAAGGTAACAAACCTAAAAGCTGACGGCCCATTCACAGTTAAGGATGGCGAAAATGCAAGTCCTGATTTTGAAAATGTAACATCAATACTTCAACAAGTAAAAGATAGTGCAAAAAATGAAGATCCTAATGATGTAGCCTACCAAGATATATTAGACTTACAAATTAAAACTCAATCAGTTAAAAGGGGTAGTAATACGATGACTTATATTTTTGATTTTGATACTAAGGCTGCAAACAGACTAGCTCCAAAGATTAGTAAGACTTTAACAGTTGTATTAAAGAAAGATAGTTCAGGCTTATATACAATACAATCAAAAAATATGAAGTTTGACATACCAGCAGATTATATGAATAGAAGATGGTCAGGAACTTATACTTATGCAAATCGTGAGTGGGGAGGCCTAGATATTACCATAAAGAACTTTAACCCTAGCAACGGAACATTTACAGGTAGTGTATTTTGTGGAAGATCAAGAACTGGAAATGAACAATCTTACAATATCAAAGGAACTCTTGACGGCAATCTTAATATAAACATCCAAGGAACAGATTGGATTATATATTACCCAGATGATACTTTCCTAGATTTGTCAGGTAAATTAAATATTTATAACTCAAAGATTGAAAGAAAATCCAATGGAAGTAATGACAACTATTTTGTTGAAAGAACTGAAAGTTTCTAAAGAAAATATAAAACTAAGCAGCTAGATGAAAATTCTAGCTGTTTTTTTTATTAAGATTTTGGACAAGTTAGTTTTCAAACCCCAATCTTCAACTCCCAATCTCAATGTTTTTCTTATTTTTCTTAAATTCTGATTTTATATCACCAATGTTATTTTTTATACTCTTAAATCTCAAGTTTATAATTAATTTCCAGCACCCCATCCTTCAACCCCCAATCTCAATCTCTATTTTTTTTGTTTTAACCCCTCCTTCAACAAAAACCTCTGTCCTTACTTAATCAAAAACTAATCTCCAGAATCCTTTGAGGGGTTGGTGGAGGTAAAGGGAGGGGTAGGAAAGGTTAGCTTTTCTTTTATGTAGATTCTAGTATAATTAAAATATTAAGAATAAAGGAGAAATATATGAGAAAAGCATTTTTAAAACTTACTACAGGTATTCTCTTGGCAACTAGCTTAGTTGTTCCAGTCTTTGCCAAGGATATTAGCATTTTGATTAATAACAAGGAAATAACTACAGTAGACAGACCTTATATCAAAGAATCCAGAACTCTAGTACCGATTAGGGTTATATCTGAAAATCTAGGTATTGCCGTTGATTGGGATAATAACAATAGACAAGTAATCTTAAACAAGGGAGATAGTAAAATTGCCCTACCAATCGAAAAAAACTATTACTTCTTAGATGATAATAAGATTACAACAGACATTTCTGGTGAAATTAAAAACGATAGGACTTATGTGCCAATTAGACTAATTGCTGAACTTTTTGATAAAGAAGTCGGTTGGAATAATGATACAAAATCAGTTCTTATTAATGACAAGGGTACAAGCCAACCTATAAATCCAACCAAAAGCACAAATAACTTTGAACAAGCTAAAGTAGTTCGTGTAGTTGATGGGGATACGATTGTTGTAGATAGGGGTAGAGGAGAAGAAAAGATAAGATTTGTATTAGTAAATACCCCAGAAACAAAACATCCAAAGAAGGGTGTAGAATTTTATGGTAAAGAAGCCTCTGATTTTACTAAAAATGCCCTAAGTAACAAGACAGTTTACTTACAAAAAGATGTGTCAGAAACAGATAAATATGGCAGACTTTTAAGATATATCTGGCTTGAAAGACCAACATCAGATGAACCTAGCAACGAAGAAGTTAAGACTAAATGCTTTAACGCTATCTTATTAGCTGGTGGTTATGCCAATGTTTCAACTTTCCCACCAGATCTTAAATATGTAGATTTGTTTAGACAAATTGAAAGAGAGGCTAGGGAAAAGAACTTAGGCTTATGGTCAAATGGACAAGCTCCAGAAGTAAAATCTGAGCCTTCAAATAATAATAAACAAGTTAGTCAATCAATTAAAAATACTGGTGAAAAAGCATACTCGCAAGCAAATGGTAGAATTATTGCTAATAAAAATTCAGGTGTATATCATGTACCAAGTGGAAGGGATTATAAAAAGGTAACCCTTAGAAACGCTGTATTCTTTGACACAGAAGAAGAAGCTAGGCAAGCTGACTTTAGACCTGCCAAGAATTAAATTAAATAACAATCTGGTAAATTATCACATCTACCAGCAAAAAGAAATGAGGCAGACCTGTTTAGATGAAAAACATCTAGGTGGGTCTTTTCTTTTTGCGATTTATCTTGACTGAAGTTTATGAAGATGTTTTAGCTGCTTTCTGAGATAGCGTTTACATTAAGACTTGTCTTAAAAGTTAGAATTTATGATCAAGAAATTAGCTCACCGTGCCAGGAACACTTTGATTTAGTGTGCCGTCTATTAAAAATACAGAAAAAACAGACAGGGAATAATCCTGTTTGTCTGCCTTTGTGGTTAACCTGTTTTATATTTTGGTTGACTAGTAAGCAGGGCTTCAGATTGCATATCAAACCAATCAAACAAAAAAGAAGGCAAGCCTAAATAATTTTAAGCAAGCCTCCTAAATTACTTCTTTTTTGCAGTAAATGTAAGGCAGAGGTTTATCATTTTTACCAATATTTTTGCAATTATCAAAGATTACTTTAACTAGAAAGAAATAAAACTAGGTGTAATACAAAGAAAGGAGTAACAAAATGAAAATTAATGTTATGCAAAAAGTAGAAGTTGATATACCTAAAAGTGTCCAACCTCTTTTTGAAAATTCAAACACACTATTAACATTTCTTCAGTATGAGGAGATTCGATCTATTAGAAATATAATTATGAGAATCGCTGACGACTATAACCTAAATACTCTAGTAGATTATCGAATTTTATCTGAATCTTATTGGCTAATTTGGGCTTATAAGAATAAGGCTTTTGTTAATAGCTTGAATTATTTCAAAATGCTTGAAGAATTGCAGGTTATGTTAGAAAAATTAATTAGCAAAATTTAAGTAGGAGGACATTTTATGCCAAACAATTATAGTTTTCAAGAATTAGTAAAAATAGCTCAGGATTTGAGAAAAGAATATCCAAAAGGCACAAAAGTTAGACTTGTCAGAATGGATGATCCTCAAGCTCCTCCAATCAATACGATTGGAACAGTTCGAGGCGTAGATGATATGGCTTCAATTTTAGTCCAATGGGATAATGGCTCAAATCTAAATGTTATTTATGGTGAAGATGTAGTTGAAAAACTGGGAGGATAATATGCAAGACAAAAGTAGACAAAATGAAAATCAAGCTTTTATCAAATATCCAGAAAACATTAGTATAGAAGATTTAAGGGCGATTAGTATAGTTAATAAAATCTTTTTAAATCAAATGGAAATGGATGAGATGTTTAGAAGAAGAACAAAAATTGTTCCAGAAAATATGGAGGCTAACAATGACTAAAGATAAGTTTCAAAAAGAAGTAGAAAATCTATACAAGATTTTTGATGATGAAGTAATGAAAAGTGATTTTTATGATTTATTATCTCGTGGAGGTTTAATAGGATCTTTTGAAATGCAATTTATAAATATGTTTCAAGATCAACTTGAAAGGTTGCAAGATCTTGTAGATGACTATTTATCCTCTGATAATTTAGAAAATCTTGGGGAACAAGAAAATGAGTAAATCTTTTAAAATCAATGTCTTGGTTGATATTGGCGATGATGAAATAGTCGAATTAGCTGACAATTTAAGCCAAGAAGAAGTTGAAGAAGAACTTTGGGAGTATATCAAAGACCGACTTGATTGGTCTTATGAACAAATTAATTAGGAGGTACATTATGCAAATTACAATGAAAGACATTATAGACGAAGGTTTTGAAATTATTGAAGAAGTATATGGAGCAAATGTTGAAGCACCCGTAAACTTAGATGACATCCAAGATATGTCTTTAGATTCTTTTGAAGAAGGATCTTATGATATAAAAATGGATGAACAAGAGGTATATACTGATAACTCTGATACATTATTTTCAGTATATCTAAAGGGTGAAAATGTGCTTTTATCCACAACTATGGGTCGAGTAAAAATATATCTTGAAGAATATTTTGAATCTAAGGAATAAGCAATATAGATTTTAAAAGTAGGAACAGGGTTGCTTAATAAATAATTAAGTTATTAACAACTTCCTACTTTTATAGTATTTGAGGAGGATATAACAATGACAAAAATAGATAATTGTATTTTAGAAACTAGGGATGAACTATTTAGTTTTGAAGATTATTCAACTTTAATGCAAGCACTTGGGTTAGGATACACCATTACTATTGATAATGGTTTGGCGAAAATAAAAATCTTTATGGATAAAGATTATAACCTTAAAGGATTAAATTTGAATTTTCCTCACTTACCACCATATAACTATAATGAGGAAATGACTTTTCCTAATGTTATATTAGGTGTTATTCCACAACTAAAGAAACAACCAGCGATTGATTTTCCTAACACTTTTAAAAATAGATGGGAAGAATTAAAAACTCAAACACTAGATACAGTTCATTTTAACAGATGTAAATAATTAAACAGGAGGACACAATGAGCAAACAAAATATCCGACACTTTATAGAGATTAAAGATGACAACAAAACAATTTATAGAAGGCGAATATTTAATAGAAATATTGTAGCTGATAAGGAGTTTTATGAAAATTTAAACTTAAATATAGATTGGATGGAAGGTAAATTAGAAGAAACCGAAATTTCTTTACTAAATTTCATGACAGAATGGTGGAAATTTATAGATAGGATTACAGATAGAAATAGCCTAATTCAAGATTTAGACTTTCTATTTGCAATTAAAGATAATAAATCACTATATTCTAATTTAGTTTTCCAGAATCATACAATGATTAATCAATTCTTTTTAGTTATGGATGACTTGTTAAAATTCACACTAGAATATGATGAAAAGACTTTATGTGAAAATTATAAACTCTATATAAGTGTTAATAATTAAGGAGTAAAAATATGCAATATGAAGCAAAAGATGTTGCAAAATTCATTGTGAATTATGCTAACAGTAAAGGCAAGTTTGTAAACAATACTATGGTAAATATTATACTTTATTACCTTCAAGGGTTTTCATATATCTGTTACAACAAACCTCTTTTTCAAGATGATTTTGAAGCTTGGGCTTATGGGCCAAGAATCCCAGAAGTTTATACTCTTTTTTCCATGTTTGGACTAGAAAGGGTTAGACCATATAACGATGTATGGGATTTAATCTTCTATAACAAGGTAGAAAATATTAACTACAGAAAGGGATTCAGTAAAAAAATAGCTGACTTTTTAGAAGTTAATGTAATCAATCTCTTACAATACACTTCAAGTGAGTTAGTAACATCAACTTGGAAGAAAGGAACAGCCTGGGAGCAAATATATGAGGATGGACATAAAAATATCATACCAAAATCTGTTATCAAAAATTATTTTATATCCAAGGTAAGTTAAGGAGGCAATTATGCAAAAAGAAATTTGGAATGAATACACAGATCAAGAAGATAGGGAAGAAATCAAAAAAACTTTAAACACTTTTAATAGAGTCATTGACGATTTACTAATATTAAATGACGAAGATTATATTTGTAATATTCTTCAAGCTAGTCCTACAGTTAAAAAGAAATATAACACATTCATTAGAAAATATGGCGATTTAGCTGATCTTTCTACTGAATTTGAAATTATGCGAAATATCCTCTTTGGAGGAAATCTTGACTGGGAAGAAGTAAGTAAAACTCTATAATAGTTTAATTAGCACCTTTAAGGGTGCTTTTTTTAATGTCTGCCGACCCTATCCTTCAACCCCCAATCTCCCTCCTACCTTAGAACCATCTGCCAACTCCCATAGGTGACACAAACAGAAACTTTTAGGGGTGGGTTTGGTAAAGATGGGATATTGGAAACATTCTAAGAGATTACATATTATAGAAATTTAGAAAAATAGTTGTTAACAAGTGAGAAAAATTATTAAAAAAAACATTAGGAGGAACTTTATGAGCAACAAATTAAGTGGCAGGCAAATTTTATTGTCAATGATTGAAAAAGAAGGATTTTCTATTACAGAAAACACACACTATACACTTATTCAGAAACCAGTTATTTTATCTGGGGTTAAATCAACCTATACTTTGGAAGATTTAGAAAATAGCAATATATATCTAACAGATGAGTCAAGGCAAGTTATTGACTACGATAACGCTGAAACAACTTTTACACTATCAAAATATGGTGAAGAAATTTTATCGGTTTGTAGTCCAGAAGAACTTTATGACTATTTTGAAAAATATTTTGATGAGAAATAAGTCGGCGTAATTAAAAAGGCTAGTAAACAAGTAACTAAGGTAGAGAACAGGAGTAATAATATGGCAAATGATTGTAGTTTTGATGTAAGACTAGTAGGTAAAGAAGAAGAAGTAAGAGAAGTAGCTCAATATTTCTTTGAATATTATTCTTATGAATTATTAGATTGGCAAAAATTTAATGAAAGCATACAAGAATTTTATAAAGAAATAGGATTAGTACAAACTAATAAGATTGTAAATGTATCAATGAGTATGTATTCTATTGCTTCAGAAATTGTGAAGTTAGATCTTTTTAAGGACATCACTAGAAAAGCTGATGCCTTGAAGATTATAAAAAAGTTTATGACAAACAGACTTAAAGAATATAAACACGAAGATGATTATAGGGAAAGTAAGAAGTTATTTAGCCAAGAATGGAAGAAATTTGAAAAAGGTTTTAAACTAAAGGAATTTAAGAAACTTTTAGTGATTACTGATGAAGTAAAAGAAAACCTACCAAAGGCACCTCATTTTTGGAGAATCTTTGATGTGGATGTAGCAGATACAGACTATAATAAAGACGGAACTTTTTCTATGACCCTATTTGGATCTTGTGCTTGGAGTGCAAGTTCAGCTCTTTTATATGAAGGATACTATGAAGATTGGAAAAGCTATGAAGGACAAGATTGGTTTAAGGGAACCTGTCTTGAAAATGTCCATGAAAAGTTTCCAAGCTTAAAAATGAAAATATTTTCAGAAGAATGTGGATGTTCATTTTCAGAACATATTAAAATGGATGAAAATGGCATTATAGAAGATGTTGGAAATTTAGTAGCCACTTATTATGAAAGTGTAGAAGAAGCTAAAGAAGATGGCTTTGAAATCACAGAGGAACAAGTAGGAGATTATATCTACACAGAACTTCCTGATTGGTTTTATCCAACAGACTTTAATAGATCTTATGAGTTTGATTGGTCGTTTTAACAATTTTTTAAATCGAGGGTTTTAAACTCTCGATTTTTTTACATACAATTAGATTCTACATTTACTGTAAAAAAGAAGGGTTATAGACAATCTAGGCAGGGCTAAGAGATGCTCTGCCTTCTTTTTTAGTTTTATTAAAAGGGCTTAGGAGATTAAACAGACTTGTTTGAAAAGTTATATTATATAAATCCCCTGTCTTTATAGATTCATTATTAATTTATATAACTCTAGCCCCTGTGCTAAAGCATAGGTTTACAGTCTTATTTTTTGTTTTCTCTGTATCTTCTGTTTTTTCTGCGTATTCTAAGAATCTTTCAAACCTATTGGGTTTTAGATTGGGGCAGGTAAGGGTGGCAAAAAGCCAGCAGGTCTTAGTCCACAATCCTAAATCTTTTTTCCCTGCTTTTTGCTGGTAGATGCCTTTCATATTTTCAAAGAAATCCTCTTGATTACAAAGAACATAAGAAAAGAACTAAAGTTGAAAAACAAATAATTAGGAGGTAGTAATATGATTACGATTCAATCAGGGAATGTTAGGTCTTATCTAAAGTGTAAAAAGCAATTTTTATTCAAAACTTTATCTGAAAACAAGTATATTACTAATAATATGCTACTTAGAAAGGTTGTAGGTAAAAAGTTAACTGACTTAGATAAAATCCAAGAAGTTGTGGCAGAAAAATTTGAGCTAGGCTCAATATCCAATTTGTATGTAAGCCAATTTTTGCAAAACCTTGCTGTGAGGTATTATGACTATTTAGATACAGTAATTTTAGACAAGAACAATAAGATTATTGCTCAAGATAAAACTTTTGTAACTAATATAAATGGTCATATTTCAAGTTCAATTAAGGTAGACTACATTATTGAAGATAAGCACGGAGATCTTATTGCATATAAGATATATGCTAAGAAATCACCTTATAACAAGTCTTTTAATAATGGAGAAAAGTCAATTTATAGACAAGATGTAGACGGATTCTTATTAAAGCAAGTTTTAAAGGAAAACTTTAAAGAAGATTTTGATAAAAAGGGAATAAGCTTAAAGTTTATATACTTGATAAATTCTACAGAGTCAGAAAAGAATGACAAAATCAATAAGAACAAATTAAATGTTGTTCAATATGATTTGTATGGAAATCTTTATGATGTAGGAACACAAGCAATTGTAAATCAACAAGTAAAAGATTTGGAAAAAGAACTTAGAGATGAAAGTGAACTTGAACCAAAGGCTAGATGTATTGATTGTAAATATAAGACAAGTTGTCCTACTTTTTCAAATCAATCAGTAGAACTTCAAGAAGAAGAAGCTACAGAAGGTCAAGGCTCAATTGTTCAATATACTCCAAATCAGCTAGAAGCAGTTTTAGGTGATAAGGCAGGCATTTACAGAGTTGTAGCAGGCCCAGGAGCAGGAAAAACTAAGGTCTTAGTTGGCAAGCTAGTCAATCTATTATCCTATGGAATAGATCCTAGCGAAGTTTTATTCTTAACTTTTTCTAATGCAGCTAGTGATGAAATGAAAAGTAGAATCATTTCTTCGATTGCTGAAGAAAATTTAGATGAGGACTTAGATATAGACAAGTTTAATATCTCAACTATTCACGCTTTTTGCTTTAATATAATCAAAAAATATTATAAGGAATTTTACTTTGACAAGGAACCTACAGTTTTAAGTCAAGAAAAGAATTATGAAATAATAGAAGGTTTATATAATAAGGTAAAGGCAAACTTAGTTGACGACCCTAGTAAAGCAGGTATAGGTAAATACTATTTCTTTGAAGAATTAAAGAAAGACCTATTTGCTAGTGAATTTTCTTCTAATGCCTTTAATAGGTCAGGTGGTCTTGTTAAATTTATAGAGATGACAAATCTTTATATGTCTATCATAGATTCAACTCCAAGATATATAAGTCAACAAGGAGCTGTAGACCAACTATTAAAGGTCTTATTTAACAAAATAAGTGAAAAGTATGAAAACCAAAGACAAGAATACAAAGCCTTTTGTGGTACTATAGAACAAATTTGTGTAATATATTACAACATTCTTTTAGAAGAAGGTCTTATATCTTTTGACAGTATGATTCCTAGGGTTAGTAATTACTCAAGATTATTAAATGATATGGATAGAAAATATCCAGAGGCCTTTAATTTCAAGTATGTCTTAATAGATGAATCTCAAGACTGTTCTGAAGAAGATTTAAACCTTGTCAATAGTATTATTCAAAGCAAGGACTTCTATCAATTATTCTTAGTTGGTGATGAAAACCAAAGAATCTATGATTTTAGAGGTGCTTGTAGTAAATCTCTCAAGGAAAAAGATTTAATCCTATCAAGAAGATACAAGAGAACTACTATACAAGGATTAACAGTATTAGAAGAAATAGAACCCTTTAAAGTTCATTACATCTACTTAAATCAATCCTTTAGGTCTACTCAAACTGTCTTAGATGAAGTCAATACCCTTGCTCAAAACTCAACTTATCCCTTCGAGGATTACAAAGAACTTGAATCCAAAATGAAGGACAATCAAGCTGAAATTGAGATTATGCAAGACTTTGACGGCATAACTCCTTATTCAATGTCTGTATTAAGTCAAGGTATCATAGTTAACTATGGTAAAATCTTTAGAATCTGCAAGGATTTAGAAGATAAGGGGTTAACAGAAGTTGAATTTAGGGGTCAGTTGACAAGTCAAATTAAGGACTTGGCTGAATCTTCTAAAGATATAAACGAAGTATTTCTATATAGGCTCCTTGGATTTTTATTAAAGCACTATGATAAGTTAAATAGAACTGCTATACTTGCAAGGTCTAAGAGAGAGCTTGATATAATATCAGAAATCTTAACTATGATGAAGATTCCTTATAAATCAAACTATTCACAAACTATAGACAGTCTAGCTGGCTTTAAAACTTTATTTGGTCTTATGTCTATTTTAAAGGCTCTAAAAGAAGATAAGGAAATCCCAGATTTATCTGCTCTTGTTTCTATTCTTTTAATGGAAGATGAAATTAAAGATATAGAAGAAGATAAGGATTTAGATTATTTTAGAGAAAAAATAGATGAGAGAGTAAATGAGTTGAAGGTTAGGGTTGCTAAGGAAGATTTGAAGTCTATATTACTGGAAGTTTTGATGGGGGAAGATAAGTTGAAGGTATGGGTTGATATACTAAAAGATGACGAAGATTTGACCTTTGATGAACTTTACAAGAAATATGCGACAATAGATAAGTATGGTAGCGATATGAGTATTGAAACTAAGGATAATGGAGCATTGAATTTACTAACAATGCACTCATCCAAGGGTCTTGAATTTGATTTTGTCTTTGTAGTAGCTAAGTTAGAAAAAGCTAGTGCTAGTCATTTTTATACACTAGACATTAGTGCAGAAAGAGATAATTTAAGACTATTATATGTTGCTTTATCTCGTGCAAAATATGGTTTATATTTATTAGGACTTAGATAACAGGTACTAACAAAAAAGAGTAGAGGATTAGCTAGGGCGACCAGCCTTGGTTAGTCCTCTTTTTTGTGCTTATTTTGATATGCACTAGATTATGCACTTAAATCAGGCTGAATCAAGGATAGCGTTTACATTAAGACAAGTTTTAAAAGTTAGAAAAGCCTCAGCATAAATTGGCTCGCCGTGCCAGGAACATCTTGATTTAGTGTGCCGTCTAATAAAACACAGAAAAAAACAGACAGTAAATAAAAATCAAATTTATATCAAAAACAAAAAAAACAAAAAAGAAGGCAATCCTAAATAATTTTAAGCAAGCCTCCAAATCTACTTTTTTGCAGTAGATGAAAGGCAGATATTTATTGAATTAATAAAGATTACCACAATTACAAAGAAAAAAAATAGGCGAAACATATTAAACAGGAGGTAGTATTATGCAAAAAGTTTGGAAAGCAAGCAGTAATGACAGATATTCAGGAAATCCAAAAGATTTGGTAGACCTTATTTTAGACTATCATCATATCAAGGATAAGGATAAATTTTTAAAAGGAACTATTGAAGATTTATCGGAATTTGATATAGCTGATTTGGATAAGGCTTTGGATATTATAAAAAGTCATAAGGAAGATTTGATTATCCTAATGACAGATTATGATGTTGACGGCTGTATGTCTGGAGTAGTAGGTTATAAAATGTTAAGTGAGTTGGGTTACAAGGTAGAAATAATGTCCAACAATAAGTTTAAAGAAGGTTATGGTTTAAAAGTTGAAAATATAGACCGAGCCATTGATAAGGGTGCAAAACTAATTATCACAGCTGATAATGGGATAGCTGCTTACGAGGCTTGTGAATATGCACAAGGTAAGATTGACTTAATTATTACTGATCACCATGAGCCAATTCCTGATAAGTATAAAATTCCTGCGAAAGCAGTTTTAGACTTAAAGTTAAAAGAAAATGAGAACTTAGTTTTTAGGGAATTATGTGGTTGTGGCGTATTGTGGAGGATTTTAAGCAATCTTTACAATGAAAAGAAAGAGGCTTATAAGTATTTGGGATATGTTGCAATAGCAACTGTTGCAGACTTTGTTCCTCTTATTGATGATAATAGGATACTTGTTAAAGAGGGTTTGAAATTAATAAATGAAAACCCACCTTTAGCCATAGAGTGCTTTAAATCCCTACTAGGAATTAAAGAAGATATTGATGAGGGAATAATTGGTTTTCAAATTGCACCAACTATAAATGCAGTCACAAGAATGACTGGATCTATTGAAAAGGCAATCCAAGCCTTTATTTCTGATGATGAAGAAGTTATAAAAAGCAATATAGCTTACTGCATCAATGAAAATCAATTAAGAAAGCAACTTGTTTTAAATATTATGGATTTAATGCAAGATGATACCTATGTAAATTCTAAAAATCAAATCATTGTCGAAAAAATTCCTTATGAATCTAGCTTAGAAACATCTGGAGTTGTTGGTCTTGTTGCAGGTAAAATCAAAGACTTAAATCAAAAACCAGCTATTATATTTGCTGAAGCAAGTAATGGCATTATGTCAGGCTCTGCCAGAAGTGTAAATGGATTTAATTTATTTAACTTTTTACATGACTTACCTGATGATTTGTTTGTTAACTTAGGTGGTCACGCTATGGCAGCAGGGATGAGCATAAAAGAAGAAAACTTTAAAAAGTTACAGGAAGAAATTTATAAGAAATCATTAAATTTTGATTTCAAGCAAGAATTGAATTACTTAATTTACTTAAAACCAAGTGAAATTAATATTGAATTAATTAAAACTTTAGAGTCTTTAAAACCTTATGGAGCTAGTTTTGAAAAACCTGTTTTTAGGGTAGCTGGCAAACCTCAAAGAATTATGACTTTGGGTAAGGAATCTCAACACTCTAAGATGATTTTCTCAAATCTTGATATTCTAGCTTGGAATATGGCTAAAAAAATGGAAAAAGAAAATATAAATGAATATATTGATTGCCTTGGAAAATTTTCAATTAATTCCTTTAGGGGAGTAGATAAGGTAAACCTTACAGTTGAAGATATAAAGAGAGTAGATTTTAGTAAAAGAATGTAATTTAAGAGTAGGTGTGTAAGACACCTACTTTTTTAGTATGACGGGCATGTTCTAATGCTGGGGTGAAAATCCCTACAGAGCGTAGTTACCGACGAATCTAATAGCGACTTGCAAGTTTTAGATGGTGACATCTAGGAGAGAAGAAGCAATAGCGAAATCGTGGCTTGACGAACAGGAACAGAATATAAGGCGTAAAAGGTGGGCAAGTTAGCAAAAGGTAACAAAGACCCGAAAGACAACCGTAAACCCAAGGCGTAAATTCTGCAAGTAAACGATGAAAGTATTAGGACTTATCCCGTGAGGTCTCACTAGCGAAACAGTAGTAACAACTAATAGTGAGAAGTCAGCAGAATCCATAGTAGCGAGGAAGTTTTTGTAATGGAAATGGAGCGAAGGGAGGAACAATATTTATTGTAATATTTGAAAAGGATGAACTATGACTTGATGGAATACAAGGAATGACGTATTCATTCCTAAAGGTTCGGATACAAAAAGAATAAAGTTAAATAGTTTCATCAGAAATAAACAATATGATACAAGAAAATATTGAACCGCCGTATGCCGAACGGCACGTACGGGTGGTGTGAGAGGGCTATTTATTTAGCCCTACTCGATTATTATTCTTATCTAAATATTAAGATAAAAAAACTGACCCCATCTAGTTAAAACTAATAAAGGTCAGTTTTTTATTATAAATTATTTAATTTAAAGTAATTATTTTTTATTTTTTATTATAATCTTTTACCCACATAATTACATCATCGTCAAATCTTTCTGTTAAATATTTGGGTTCTATAGATGAATAAAACTTAACAGAAGTTAATTTATTACCAATGAAAGAATACATGCAAACATCAAGATTCTTTTCTGGGAAGGTAACATCAGTTAATTCGTTATATGCAAAAGCAGATGATCCAATTATATCTACCCCACCAGGTATTACTACAGTTTTTAATACATTTTCTCTGAAGCAATTAAGAGGAATTTCTCTCAAACCATTAGGTATATCAACATGGCTTATTAAGTTATCCCTAAATGCACCATAACCTAATTCAGTAATATTTTTACTTAATTTTAAATTTGAAATATGATTATTAGCAAAAGCGTGATCTCCTACATACTTAACAGTATCAGGAAGCTCAACAGACTTTACTTTTAAATAACGGAAAGCTTGTTCTTCTATTCTTTCTAAGCCACTTTCAAAAGTTACAGATTCTAACTCTTTATTATATAAGAAACAGTTCGCACCTATTGTCTTTACAGATCCTGGTATTTCAATAGATTTTAACTTATTTGAGAAGAAACAACTATCACTTAGTTCAGTTAGATTTTTTGATAATTTAACTGATGTTAGCTCATTATCTCTAAAAGCACCTCTACCTATTGTTGTAACACTATCAGGAATACTTATACTACTTAATTTATTTCCGTAAAAAGCATCATGACCGATTTCTTTAAGAGTATTTGGAAGAGAGATAGAAGTTAGGTTACAAGCTAAAAACGCACTTCCTCCAATACTTTCTAAGTTTGCACTTAATTGAACTGAAGTTGCCTTTGATTCACTAAAAGCACCAGCACCAATTTTAGTAATTGTGTTTGGCATTTTTATAGAGTTAAATTCAGAAAATTCAAAAGCAGAAGCATCTATTTCTTTAACTGAAAACCCTTCTATTGTATCTGGAATTACCAGGTTTTCACCTCTATCAATATATGGTTGTTTATATTGAATAATTTTACCAGTAGCTTTATCGAAAGTATATTCACCTTGAGAAGGTGCTGACAATTTTTTAAGAGCTTTTTTAATTCTATCAATGGCCTCTTGACATTCAGATATTCGGCTCCATTGATCTAGTTTTTTTCCTCTTTCTATAGCTAAATCATAATCTTTTCGTTTCACCCTACTAGAATTTTTGTAAACATCAGAGTTTATGATATTATTCTGATCTTCTATTAAACCTCTTAATATTTTATAATAATCATCTTGTGTTTCTGGCTTAGTACCTGGAGTCTCAGGTTCAGTTCCAGGAGTTTCTGGTTCAGTTCCTGGTGTTTCAGGATCTGTGCCTGGAGTACCTGGTATATTAGGATTTTCTGTATCCTTGCCTGGAGCTTCAGGTTCTGTACCTGGCTTAGTTCCTGGTTTATCTTCTGGTTTATTATTATCTTTAGATGGCTTTTCATCAGTTTTTTCTTCTGAAGGATGCCAGAAATAATTATTAAAATAATTTCTACTAGAACTTGAAGATTTTTCAGCTTCCTTTACAGGAATACTATATTTACTTACATTAGCTTTAGGTTTTTCTTCAGTAGTTTTAGTTTTTTCTACTGGCTTATTAATATCTATTTTGCTTAATCTAGCAACTTCTTCACCTATATAAACAAGGTTAGATACTTCAGCTCTAGTAATTAAATTATTAGGTCGTAAAGTCTTGTCAGGATAACCACTAACAACTTTCTTTTCTAATAGACCAGCAACAGCTTCTTTATTTTTAACCAAATCTTTATCTGTAAATTGGTCTAGTGTAGTAATATTTCCCTTTACAGAATAAGCGAAAGCTAATAATCTAAAAGCTTCATCTCTAGTTATTTTTGCATTAGGGTCAATATTTGTAGCACTACTAATAATACCAAGTTCTTCAGCTTTAGTAAGGAACTTACTATACCACATTTTTCCATTATCCTTGCTGACATCAAGCTTTGTATCGTTGCTTAAAATTCTTATAACAAGAGATATAAACTCTGCATTAGTCATATTTTCTTGTGGCTTAAAAGTTCCATCTGGATAACCAGATAAGTAATTTTTGTTATAAGTCCAAGTTATTTGTTTTTTCGCCCAAAAATCATTTGCAACATCCTTTGTATCTGTCTTAGCAGCATAGATTGGCATTGATGTCATCATTACACTAGATAATAAGGAAGTTATAACTACCTTCTTAAATTTCATAAAATCTCCTTTTATATATATTTTCATGTTTATTTTTATTCTTGAAAGTTAATATATAGTCCACTAAGTTTATATATAATAATGTATACTTCCAAGAATAAAGCCTATATTTTCATTTTAAGTATATTGCATAGTATAGTCAATACTATAAACCATAAAAGTAACAAAAAATTAACAAATATATATTTTTAAAAATACTAATACTTAATATTCCTCTATTTCAAATTGATTACCATACATAAGATTATAAGAAAAAAGTAGTATTCAAAGAAAGGGGTATTCAAATGTCAAAAAATGTAGATTTTCAAAAGAAGTTGGCTTATGCAAAGTCAATAAATGTCCTAAATATTATTGAAGAATTTATTGAAGTTCACAAGGTTAGTGATGACAAATATGAGGCACTTTGTCCATTTCATCACGATACTTCTATGGGATCTTTTGTTATTAGTCCTTCAAAAAACATCTTTAAATGTTTTGCCTGTAATGAAACTGGTGACGGAATAGAATTTGTAAGAAAATATAAAAACTTATCTTTTGTTGACGCTATTGAGTATATTTGTAGCCAAAATAAAAATAAAGATAAGAATTATAAGGGTTCTGTCAAATATGTTCCAAAGCAGGAAGATGAAAAAACCTTACTAGCAGATGATAAGCTAGATACAGTCTATAGGATATTCTTAGATATGTGTAAATTATCAAAAAACCACTTAGATATGCTAAAAAATGAAAGACATTTAAGTAATGAAGAAATATCTAAAAGAATGTTTAGAACTATGACCAATAACAGAATTATTCCTAATTTTATAAGGAACTTAAAAGAGAAGTCAGATATATCTTTAGATGACCTTCAATGTGTACCAGGATTCTATTTTGAAGATGACGAATTAAAGATTGCTAGTAATAGGGGAATTATCATTCCAATATTTAATCTACACAATCAAATTATTAGACTTCAAATTAGACGAGATAAGGTTACAGAAAATAGGTCAAGATATGTTTGGTTTTCATCTTCCTTTATAAAAACTGGAATAGGGTCAGGAAATGCTTTAGATATTAATATGGATAGTTCATACAAATTATCTAATCTATTTATAACTGAAGGAGTTTTTAAATCATTAAGTATTGGCAAATATTTAAAATGTCCTTGTATTTCACTACAAGGAGTAAATGCAATTAAGGGTTTAGATGAATTTTTAATAGAATACAATAAGATATATCCTATTAAATCAATTGTAATAGCCTTTGATAGTGATATTCAGTCCAACAAGGCAGTAAAGAAGGCTCAAAATAACTTAATTAAAATGATTCAAGAAGTTTGCTCTGTAAATATTTTTCAAGCTCAATGGCAAGAAGAAGATGGTAAGGGCATTGATGACTTATTTAACAACAAGACTGGTAAGATAAATTTTACCAAGATTAGTTAAGGCATTTACTAACAAAAAAGAGTGGGGATTAGTTTAGGCGACCAAAGCCAAGCTAGTCCTCTTTTTTGTGTTTATTTTTATATGCACTTGAGTTGGCATTTGGATGAGGCTTAACAAGGGATAGTGTTTACATTAGAACAAGTCATAAAAGTTAGAATCCTTCCCAATAGAAATTTTAAGCAGCCTTTATTACATAAATTATTCCACCAACTTCTAAGCCAGTAAATAAGAGTCTTACAAAGATTAGCCCAGAAGAAAAACCAGTAAAAACAGAAGATGCAAAGACTAAAACAAAAAAGAAGGCAAGTCTATATATGAAAAGCCAGCCTCCCAATCTACTTCTTTTTTACAGTAAGTGTTAGATACAAAAATAAACTACATATCAAAGCTAGTAAAATCAAAGCTTATAGGTGTCGTAAATATATTTGGCCTTTTTGCAGAGATTTCTTTTAATAAGAGTGCATCTTCAATAACTTTTATCTTGTCTGGACTTTGTTAATATGACAATAGAGATGAGATAATAAGGGTTTTACCACAGGAGGATAATTATGATTAAAACATATATACACATACCATCTAATAACTTTGAAATTAGTGGACTAGTTATCAAGGGTAAAGATGGAGCAATAATGTTAGAAGAAAAAATATCTAAAATATTAGCTAGTGAGGGTAAGGAGGCTTATTTACCCAACACCTATCTTAACCAAGACTTATCCCTTTTAAGCTCAGAAAATCTCATAAACAAAGACTTAAAACGAGCAATAAACAAAGAAAAGATGAAATCTTGTCAAGAGATATGGGTTTGCTTCTTTGAACTTCAATATTTTTTAGATGAAGAAACTATGGACATTATCAAAGAAGCATTGGACTTAGGTCTTGAATTATACTTCATACCCTTTGAATACCTAACCCAACTCATTAAATGATTCAGTTAGGTTTTCAAAGAAAAGAGAAAAGGAGTAAATAATATGCCAGAAATTAAATCTTATGTATATATACCAGAAGCACTTTTAAGTAACTTAGTAGGACTTGAAAGGGTAATGGGTTTGTATCTACAAGCAAATAATAGGATACCAATTTTACCAAAAACCTTAATTGACAATAGCGAATATGATATGCTATTTGCAGACGGACAAGATACTATTGAAAGAGAGAAATCTTTAATAGATTCTTGCGATGAATTTTGGGTTTGCTTTGCCGTAGGCACAGACCCTCAAGATGAGGAATGTAAGGAACTTATGAAAAGAGCTTGTGAAAAGAAAAAAAGAATTGTCATAATGAGTAGACAAGAGATAGAATCTTTAGTAGAGGCTGTCAATAAGGAAAATAGTGAATTATTAAACTAGATTGTGTCTTAGGCACAATCTTTTCTACATATAAGAAGAAAGGATAGATTTCATGACAGGATATTCAGGAAAAGATATAAAGGTCTTAAAGGACTTGGAACCAGTTAGACTAAGACCTGGTATGTATATCGGTTCTGTTGGCAAAGATGGTCTACATCACCTAATTTGGGAAATATTAGACAACTCTCTTGATGAGTTTTTAGCTGGCTTTGCTGACACTATAAAAATTACGATGGATTTAAAAGAGAATAGGGTTACTATTAGGGATAATGGTAGAGGTATTCCCATAGACAAGATACCAGAAGAAAAGAAGTCAGCCTTGAGAGTAATCCTTTCTACCCTTCACGCAGGGGGTAAATTTAACAACAATAATTATCACTTTGCAGGAGGTTTACACGGGGTTGGCTCAAGTGTAGTTAATGCCCTATCTAAATCTTTTGAGGCTAGGGTATATAAGGATGGACAAATTTATCAAGATACCTATGCCTTTGGTAAACCCCTTACTACCCTATCCCAAGGCGAAATTAAACCAATAGGTAAATGCCCTAAGTCAGAAAAGGGTACGGAAATTTCTTTCATACCAGATGATACTATATTTCCTGAAGTAAGTTTCGAGATTGATAGGGTAAAAGGGAGATTAAAAGAATTATCCTACTTAAATAAGGGTTTGACCTTGATATTAAACTTAACTAACCTTGAAAATCACGAAGATGAGGAATATATCTATAAGTCTGATGAAGGACTCAAAGGCCTAATCGAGTCGGATATAAACTTAGAGATAAGTGAAGGTACAAGTGAGATAACTGACTTGTTAGAAATTCCTGTGCTTTCTAATCCCGATGATCCTAATGAAAATCTATTTATCCAGATTTATTTGCAATACCTAGACGAAGAAGATGAGAAAATCAAATCTTATGTTAATAATATTGCAACTCTTGAGGCAGGAACTCACGAACAAGAATTTAAAGCCTCTTTAACTAGGTTGTTAAACCAATACGCAAAAGACTTAAACATTAATAAATCTAAGAAAAACTATTCTGGAGATTTAATTAGGTCAGGACTTAGGGCAGTTATCAATGTAAAAATGGCACACCCTTCCTTTGTAGGTCAAACTAAGTCCAAGCTAGAAACCCCTAATGAAAGAGGAAACTTTAATGTCTTAATTAGTAGGCAATTAGAATTTTTCTTTGATAGGAATAGGGATAGTTTAATAGAAATCTTAAACCATATTAGAGAAGTTGAAAGCCTTAAAAAGAAGAATACTAATCTTAAAAAGACAAAGATTAAAAAACTTTTAGCAGAGGCTAATGGCAAGTTGGCTGTCGCTACATCTAAACGCCCTCAAGAAAAAGAGTTGTTCTTGGTTGAAGGAGATTCAGCTGGGGGTTCTGCAAAAATGGCTCGTGATCGAAAGACCCAAGCAATATTACCATTAAGGGGTAAGGTTTTGAATGTTGAAAAGACGGGTTTGGATAGGGCTTTAAAAAATCAAGAAATAGCAACAATTATACAAGTCCTAGGTGCTGGATATAAAGAACATTTTAATATAAATGACTTGAAATATCACAAGATAATTATTATGACCGATGCCGATGTTGATGGCGACCATATTAGAAGTTTATTAATAACTCTATTTATTAACTTCTTTCCAGAAATTATAGAAAAAGGACACCTATACGCAGCATTACCTCCTTTATACAAGGCTGGAGATAAATATTTATATAATGACAAGGAACTTGAAGAATATTTAAAGAAAAACAAGGTAAGCCATGTATCTAGGTTCAAAGGTTTAGGAGAAATGAATCCAGAGCAACTGAAGGCTACAACTATGGATATAAAGACTAGAAAATTAAAGCAAATCACAGTTGAAGATTTAGCAGAGGCTAAAAAGATAACTGAAGATTTAATGGGTAAAGATTCAGCTCTTAGACGAGATTTACTATTTTCATAAAGAGCAAGTACCAAGAAAAAAGAAGGCTTTTAAAGATATGCACTAAAGTTTTATAGCCTATCTGCCCTCTTTTTTCCAGTAGATGTATAAGGAGATTTTTATGGGAGATATATTAAAAATTAACTTTCAAGATGAGCTTGAAAATTCATATAAGACTTATGCAAAAGCAGTAGCCATAGATAGAGCCTTGCCAGACATAAGAGATGGACTCAAGCCAGTACAAAGAAGAATTTTATACTCTATGTATAAAAATGGAAATACAAATGATAAGCCATATAGAAAGTCAGCAAGGATAGTTGGCGATGTAATGGGTAAATACCATCCTCATGGTGATTGCCTAGATTCAAGCACTAAATTATTTTTAGCCTCTGGCGAAATAAAGACAATAGAAGAAGTTTACCAAGAGGGCAAGGATGTAGATATAATTGCTTATGATGTAAAAAATAAAACTTTCTGTATAAAAAAGGCTCATCATTTTAGGATAGGTCAATATACAGATAAGGTATATAAAATATCCTTAAATAACCAAGGTGAGATTAGAGGTACTAATAATCACCCTATTTTATTAAATAATGAAAACTACAAAAAAGCTGAAGATTTAGAAATTAAGGACAAGCTCTTAGGTAGAATATTAAATCTTAAAGATTTTTCTACAAAGGCTATTGATAATCTTCAACTTACTGAATTAGAGGTTTTTATAACAAATATTGAAATCCTAGAGGTAAATCAAAGACCTATGTATGATTTTACAGTTGTTGACTTAGAAAATATGATGATTCCAGTAAGTATCAACGACAATAGTATATCTTTGGTTTGTGTTCACAACTCTAGTATCTATGAAACTATGTGTAATATGAGTCAAGATTATACTATGAATTATCCTTTTATAGATGGTCAAGGAAACTTTGGGTCTATTGACGGTGATTCACCTGCTGCTATGAGATATACAGAGGCTAGGTTAAATAAGACTTCTCTCTTAGCCTTATCATCTTTAAATAAGAATACCGTAGACTTCATACCAAACTTTGACGGGTCTTTGCAGGAACCCGAAGTTTTACCCAACATCCTTCCCAACCTACTCCTAAATGGTTCATCAGGGATAGGAGTTGGAATAGCTACAAATATTCTTCCCTTTAATTTAAAAGAACTACTAGATGCTTCGATTAAATTAATTGAAAGTCCAAATTGCAGAGATTCAACCCTATTTAATATTATAAAAGGCCCAGATTTTCCAACTGGTGCAATTTTAGATCCAAAGGATATAAACAAGGTTTATGAAACTGGTAGGGGAAGTTTTGATATTTATGCAAAAATAAATAAGACTAAAGGAAATTTAGTTATAAGTGAGATTCCTTATACTTATTCAGGTAACAAGTTAGATCTAATCCAAGAAATTATAAAAGCAGTCGACTCTGGAAAAATAACTGAAATCGTAAGTATAGAAGATAGGTCAGCTAAGGATATTGAGATATTTTTAAAATGTAAGGCTTCATCTAACTTAGACCAAGTAATCACTAAACTATATAAATATACACCTCTAAAATCCTCTGTGACCCTTAATTTTACTGGGGTTTTAAAAGACGAGATAAAAGAGTTTAATCTTCGTGAATATTTAGAGATTTATGTAAACTTTATTAAAGAAATCAAAAGTCGTGAATGGAAGTTCGACTTAGGAAAACTTCTTGACAGGCAAGAGATCCTACATGGTTTAATCTATGCTACTGAAAACATCGAGCTTATAATTGAGATTATTACTAGGTCTAAGGATAGGGATTCTGCTAAGGCTTGTATGATAGAAGGTAAAACTAAGGGGATTAAGTTTAAAACTAAAACCTTAGAAAATAGGGCAAGTAAACTTAGGCTGTCAGAAGCTCAAGCAGAGGCTATTCTAACTATGAGGTTACAAAGTCTTATTGGCTTAGAAACTTTAAAACTAAGAGAAGAATTAAAGGATAAGGTAGCTAAAATTAAAGACTTAAATAAACTTTTAAGTTCAGAAGCTAATCAAAATGCTGAAATAATTAAGATATTAAGAGAACTTAAAAAGCTAGATACTGGAAGAAAGACAGAAATTTCTGAAGATATTGGCAAAAAAGTCGATAAAATAATTATTCAAACTGAAGAAAAAGAAGTTATTGACTTGGTATTTTTATTAGACTCTCTTAATTATGTAAAAATATTGGACATATCAAATTACAATAAATTACCAGACAAGGATGATTATAAGAAGATAGATATTAAGTCTAATGAAAGACTAGCAATCTTTGATAACTTTGGAGATTGTTATTTTATAGATTTTGACAAGATAAACTTAGCCAGCTTTAAAAATTCAAAGGAACCTTTAGAAAACTTAATCAATTATGATAAAAAATTAAAGATTTCTATTAGGTTAATAATTAAGGAAGAAGATTTATTTAAAGCAGAACTCTTAATTATAACTAAGAATGGCTTTGGCAAGAGATTAAGTGGAGAAGTCTTTAAACCAAGTGGCAAGTCTAAATTTAAGAAACTAAAAGCTTCAAATCTTGATAATGATGATGAGATAATTTTCGTTCAACCTTTAGAAGGGGTTGAAGAAGTTGAAGTAGAAAGCGATAGTCGAATATTAAGACTAAAAGTTGATGAAATATCCCTTCAAGGTAAGCAAGCCAGAGGAAATATTTTGATGAATAAAAAATATCTTCCATTGTCCTACGCTACAACCTCTAAAGACAAATTTAGAGCAAAGAGGGTAGGGCGTAGAGGAGGAGCTGGTAGTAAAAAGTAAAGTTTAGTCCTTACATTTACTAGCAAAAAGAAAGAATATATATAGACCTACTTGGGTTGGTAAGACCTAGGTGGGTCTTTCTTTTTGGCTTGTTTTGGCTGAAGTTTGTGAAGATAATTTAGCTGCGTTCTAGGGTAGCGTTTACATTAAGACTTGTTTTAAAAGTTAGAAAAGCCTCAGCTTAAAATAGCTCACCGTGCCATGAACACTCTCGTCTTATGAAGTATCTATTAAAAATGCAGAAAAACAGACAGGGAATAATCCTATTTTAACCCATTTACTAGTCAACTTAAAAATAAAAAAGGTTAACCAGTAGGCAGGACTTTAAGTTGAATATCACAATGAGTAAACAAAAAAGAAGGCAAAACTTAGCCAGCCTTTCCAAGCCTTTAAATCTACTTCTTTTTTGCAGTAGATGTTGGCAGATGTGGTTTATACTCATCTTATTCCCCTTGATTACTATTAATATAAAAATATGAAATAGGAGGACAACAACTATGCTAAATAATTTTATAACTTACGACACAGGGATTTCAGAAGAAAATAAGAAAGAATTGAAATCTTTTCTTAACAGTATTACAAACAACTATATTGTAGATCTACAGGAAAATATCATAGACAAGATTAATTTTACTGCAAAAAGAGAAGGCATTAGTAAAAAAGAAGCTTGGGAAAAACTTAAAACAGAAACATTAATAGGAGCAAAATTTGGTACTTATGATATTAAATTTGCAGGAATAGTTACTATTCAAAAGGGAAGATTCTATTTTCTAACTGATAATTATACTATTGTTAATAGGTATCTTGATAAAAACAACATAAAAAAAGTAGGTGGATTATCTACTATATATGGATTAGTAAGTCTTGAAGAAGATTTTGCTATTCTTGTTGAAAGTATAGATGAATATTTTGAATATGACTATAAAGAGGAGAACTTAGGATAAGTTCTCTTTTTTTTAATATTTATTAAGTTCTCATAGATTACCTTATACAAAGAATAAAAATACAGTAGTAAACAAAATATTAGGAGGTATTTATATGAGAAACGAGAATCTTAAAACTATAGCTCAATCAGGTGTAGTAGTAAACATTAAACTTAGGGGTGGAGAAGCAAAGATTGCAGACATCAGCTCTCAAAGTTTACCAGGTGCTGCTAAGTTTTATAAGGATTTCAAAAATCCAGGATATATAGCTGTCCTTGGTAAAGAAAATACAAAGCTATTTAAAAATATCAAGACTAGAGTTAGAAAAAGACTTGACGATTTATCCATAGCTCTTAACGGCACATTTATGTTGTTAAGCGATTATGTTGAATACAGAAAGTTTTTTGAGGAGCAAAGGGTTGAATATTTTAATCTTTTAGAAACTGTTCTAGCTTCTTATGATAGCTTAAAAGAAAGTTTTCTTAATGAAACAGCTTCTTATCTCAATGGATTAATTCCAAAAACAATTAGCCAAGAAGAAAAAGAGGAATATGAAAGAAGAAATAAGTATATACTTCAAAGGTATGAGGAAAGTTATCCAAGTATGGAAGAAATTAGAGGACAATTCTCTTTTGAATGTAATGTTCAAATGATTTCTTATAATACTCCAGAATCTTTAAATGTTGATGGATACTTAGATGAAGAAGAAGCTAGAGAATTGCTTGATATACTTAATGACTCTATGGATGATTCTTATAATGATATTTATAATGACATAATTTTCAATATGTTTGATCAAGCTTTTGTACTTGGACAAAAAAATGCTTTATCTATTAATACTGCTATTCAGTCAGGTAAGGCTATGAAAATTACAACAAATAAAAATATCAATTATGCTTACCAAAGAGTTATAAAGAGTAATTTTATTCAAGATGACACTCTAACTGAACTAGCAAGTAAACTTGAAGAACTTTTAGCATGTGCTAATGAAGATGACTTATATCAATTCGTAGACCAAAACGAAATGTTTGTAGGTTATGTAATTAAAACTGCAAAGGAATTAGGTTTTTATGATAACCTAAAAGTAGATCCAAAGGCTGATGAAGTCTTAGATCTAGCATATATTGAAAGTATATATGCGTAATTAAAGAAGATAGGCAATTTAGCCTATCTTTTTTTTGTTTATATTTAAAGATTTCAAGTTGATTACTAACTACATAAGTAAAAAACATAGTAGTCCGTCAAATAAAAGGGCGAATACAAAATTTAGGAGGAACACAATATGAAAACTTATGACGAATATCAAAGTATCCAAGATTTCTTAGAAAGTCTTTACGATACTGAGGATGAAAGTACAGACAAACTATATGATAACAAGTTACTTATGGATGCCTTACGAGGTCAAATTAACTTGTTTTTCAGAGATTTGGATTTACAAGAACCTATGAAAGTACAGATCAATCCTTTCGGACAATCTTATACTAATGGTGAAAAAATTACCATTGGGTTACCTCACGAGTTAGAGAAATATAAGTTAAGTGTAAGATATGCTTTTTTAGAAGCAATATTGGCTCACGAAACCCAACATGTTAAATCTTCTGACTTTAAGTGTTTTGGAGATATGGATGAAATTATTGAACTATTTAAAGAGGAACTTGTAAGACAAGGTAAAAATCCAGACAATTACGATACAGAAGTAGCGAAAAGTTTTTATCACTATATTCTAAATGTAATTGAGGATGGCAGAATTGAGTATATCTTATCTCAAGATTATGAAGGTATAAAAAACAAGTTAAAAGTTCTAAATCTTGCTTTTTATGTAAATAATTTTCAAGATTCAGAATTTGAAAACAGATTAGGATTTGTACTTTCAAATCTTTGGATTTATTCAAAACTTAGACTCTTTAGTAAAGAGGCAGAGGATTATCCAAGTGACTGGTTGTATTTCATAGAAGAAATAGCACCTCATATAGATAAGGCGATTTATTCTAAGGATTTTAAGGTTTGTAGACAAGCTAGTATTGATATTTATAACACTTTACTAACTATATTTGTAGAAGATGTCATTAAAAATCATGACGAAAGACAGCTTGATAAACAAATGCTTAGAATGTTAAGAGATTTACTTGATAAATCTAAGGATGAATCTCACGAATGTCACGCTGCTAATAATACAATCCAAATCAATTCTGAAGATGAATCAGAAGAAGATAAGTCTAATGAGAATAAGAAAGATAACAAGGAACAAGAACAAAACAAAGAAAGTCTTAGAAAATTAGCAGAACAAATTAGAAAACAAATGGAAAAGAATGAAGAATCAAAAGAAGAATCAGACAAGGAATCTGGTTCAAATCAAGATTCAAATTCTAATAACCAAGAAGATTCTGAAGAAAAGGCTAAATCATCATCAACTTCTAATGAAGGTTCAGAAGAAGGCGAAGAATCAAATCAACAAGCTGATTCACAAGGTCAAGATTCTGAAGAAAATAGTGATGAAAATAAGACTAGGGGTGAAAATCAAGAATCTGAAAATCAAGATTCAGATGATAAGGCTCAAGAAAAATCAAAAGAAGCCAAGGGTCAAGGTTCAAAGAATGGTACTGAATCTTCATCAAATCAAGCTAATAATGAAGATGAAGGAGAAAATGCAAATCAAGAAAATGAGCAAGCTAAACAAAGTCAACAAGGTAGTAAAAGTAATTCAGGTGTTGGGTCTGGTAGTGTATCTAATATGTTATCAGATATTGCCAAAGACTTAGATAAAGAAGAAGAAACTGTTAATACGCTAAATAAACTTGAAGCACAAAGAGTAGATAATCTTGAAAGAGATTCCTTTATCACTAAAAGAGAAAAGGAAAGCATTTCTGAATACTATGGTACTGATATTAAACTTGAAAATGACAATATTAAAAACTTTATAACCCCTTCTTTACCTGATTCCAACCTCTTAGGGGCTTGTAACAGGTTCAAAAGCGATATGGAGAGAGTTTTTAAAGCTAATGAAAGTTATAGTCGAGTTGATAACCTAGAGTATGGAATGTTAGACACAGACGAGATTTATAGGGTCGGAATGGGTTCTAGGAATGTATTCTATGAAGAAGATTCCTTTGAAACTAGATCTTTTGCTATAAACATCTTATGTGATTTCTCTGGTTCTATGTGTACTTATGTTAATAGTGAAGGTAGTAGATTCAAGCACGCCTTGAAAGCATTGACACTTTTAGAATACGGATTAAAGGACTTTGTACCACTTCAAATAGCTGGATTTACAAATGATACATCATACTCAAGTGATGATGTAAGTCAAAAGCTAAACATCATTAAAAAGTTTAATGATAAAAGTTCAGGTAAAAAGACATTTTCTTCATCTGCTAATAGATATTTTGCACCAGATGACACTAATGCTGATTTTATAGCTTTAGATATAGCTAGAAGGCAGTTATTGAGAAGAAGCGAACAAGATAAGATTATGTTCATTATTTCAGACGGACTACCTTATAACATAGTTGGTAAGAACTCACCTTCTCATAAAAGCGAAGGATCTAATGATTTTAGTGTTGCCGATATGGAAACAGCTATAGCCAAGGTAAAACAAATGTCAACAGATATAGTTAAAAAGGGAATTGTCTTAATTCCAATTTTAATTCTTTCTAACGAATACAATGACCAAGGACAACTTTTGGCACATATCCAAAGAGAGAATGAATCATCAACAGAAAAATACATGGAAATGTATAACCACGATGGTATTAAACCAATTATATGTAAGGCAGATAATTTGGCACACAAGATGTCAAAGGAAATAAGCAAGATAGTTAATTTGTAAAACAAATTTATATATAGGTAGGAAACAAGAGAAGGCTAAAAACACCTTCTCTTTTTTTTATCTAATTTAGTAATTCCTAGAGATTACAAACAGTAGAAATCAATTATTGAAGGGAGTAATAATTATGAAAAGAAGTAACAAATTTAAAAGAAACAAAATTAAGAAACAAAGAGAAGCTAACAAGCAATATTACAGAGATAGATTTAATACTATCTGTAATACACTTGATAAGGGGAAAGAAGATATTATAAGCTTTTCCATCACAGATCACTTTGAAGAAAGATTTAAAGAAAGGGTAGACCACAATGCTAATAAGATGTCTATAAACAAGCTGTTACAAGATAATGCCGATAAGCTCGAACACATCTCTGACGATTATTGGATTATGGATGATGACCTAATTTTAGTTATGGCACCAGACCACAATAAATTTAGTCACGAAGATACTATAGTTTTAGTGACAACTCTAGGCCCAAAGGATAGAAACTTCCAATTATACAATGTTTTAATTAGTGAAGGAGCAAGTGGACTTAGAAAATTCCAAAGAGATTACGGTAAAATGGACATTTGTGTAGCTTAGCATCTACTAGCAAAAAGAAAGATTTATACAGACCTGCTTAGATTTATAAAATCTAGGTGGGTCTTTCTTTTTGGCTGAAGTATATAAAAGCAAATTGCTGCTGTATGGTGATGGAGGTTACATAATAACAAGTCTGAAAAGTTAGATTCTCAATATAAAATATTTGGCACGGCTTGCCAGATTTAGTTCTTGTTAGATGTGTCCATTAAAAACACAGAAAAAACAGACAGGGCTTAGACCAAAACAAAAAAGAAGGTAAATCCTAGTAAAACCAACCAAGCCTTCCAACCTACTTCTTTTTTGTAGTAAATGTATGCAGGATCATATAAAAAGAGCTAAAAGTAAAATGGCTTAAAATACACATTTATTAAGGCTTTAGGACAGATGTTTAATATAGATAGGGAGATTTTTGTGATTAGTAAATAGACAGGGAGGAGGTGCGAAAAGATGAGTGAAGAAATAACTATTGATGTAACAGTTACCAACTACATAAAACAAGGTCTTGGAGAAACTACTTTTAAAGCTAAGAGTAATGAATATAGAAAAATGCCAAATCCTTATATATTAGATTTCTTTGTTAGTGGATATATCCCAACAATAAATACTGGAGATACTTTAACTTTAAGGGGAAAATTTACTTCTAACACCAATTTCCAAATGACCTCTTTTATAAAAAGAGTAGAATCTGGCAAAAATAACCACATCAAAGTCTTAACAAAGACTAGAGGTGTAGGCCCAGTTATGGCAAGTAAAATAGTTGAAAACTCCTATCCTAATACTTTTGAAAAAATCTTAGAAGAAGGCTTTATTGAAGGTCTTGGCATTAAGAGTAAGATAGTTACTCGTCTTAAAGAAGAAGCCCTAGGTTATGTTGATTTTGCTGAAATCCAATTATTCTTAAATGAATACAACATTGAATTTAACGATATTTACAGACTTTACAATCGCTTTAAAGATAAGACCATAGAAAAATGTAAGGAAAATCCTTATATATTATTAGATGAACTTTATCTTGATTTTACAAGGGTTGACGCTATTGCTCAAAAGAACTATGCCTTCATCCCTGAAGATTTTAGGTTGCAAGGAGCAATCTTATCCTATATTCGTCAAATGGTTAAGTCTTATGGACATACCTTTGTTTATGAATCAAATATTAGAAAAAACTTGTCTAAATATCTAAAAGTTTACTCAGCCTCCAATAATAAAACCTCAACTTATGAAGGTCGGGAGGCTTACTTAGATATGAAGATAACAGAAGTCTTAGAATCTCTAGCAACTACTAGAAAGATAGTAATAACAAGAAATAAAGAGGTTTATTTGAGTTATTTGTTCAATCTACAAAATAAGGTTGTAAGAGAGCTAAAGCAAAAGACTAGTAAGATAAATGGATCCTTCTCAAAAAAGCAAGACAAAGACTTAGACAAATTTTTAGAATCATCTCCATTGTCTGATAATCAAAAAGAAGCCATTAGAAATGCCTTAAAATACAAGTTATCTATTGTAACTGGAGGGCCAGGAACAGGCAAAACCTTCACCCTAACTTACCTTCTCAAAGTTTTATCAAAATACAAACCCAAGAAAACAATCCAATTACTAGCACCAACTGGTAGGGCAGCTCAACAAATGGTTACTGTGACAAATTGCTTTGCAGAAACTATTCACAAAGCTTTAGGATTAAGCCAATACTTTGACTCTTGTAAGGAATCCCTTGAAGGTGATTATATAGTTATTGACGAATCTTCAATGATTGACTTAAAACTATTTTTGTGTATTTTAGAGTCTTTAAAAGAGGGAAGTCATTTAATTCTTTTAGGCGATGCCAACCAAATCAATTCTGTATCAGCAGGTAATGTTTTTAAAGACCTAATAGACTCTGAAAAAATCCCAGTAACTAGGCTAGACCTTATCTTTAGGCAATCCCAAAAATCTCTCATAATCTCCAATTCTCATAAGATAATATCGAAAGAGAAGGCTAGGGATTTAGAGTGTGATGATAAGTTTGAAATTAAGGATTCTACTATTTTAACTGAATTTAAAAGACTAGTAGATAAGCATGTTCCTATATCAGATATACAAGTTTTAACCTCTATGAATAAGGGTGATTTAGGTACTTGGACTCTCAATCCCCTAATTAAAGCCTATATCAATCCTCAACCAATTATTGCAGAGATTGGTTTGGGAGAAGATGTATCTTTGGGTGATAGGGTAATGCAAACTGTAAATGATTATGACGTAGATGTCTTTAATGGAGATATTGGTCATATTGTTAACTATGATGACAAGTATTTATATATAGAATTTCCCAATAAAGATATTAAGTATCCAAGAGAAAAACTAAACTATTTAACCCTAGCCTATGCAATCACTATTCATAAATCCCAAGGGTCTGAATTTCCCAGCGTATTAATTGCTGTAGATTATAACTTTGTCTTTAATAGACAGTTATTATATACGGGTGTTACTAGGGCAAAGAATAGGGTAGTCTTGGTTGGAAATAACAAGATTTACGATGAATTAGATAAGATTATTGAAAAAGAAGGAGCAAATAGAAATTCAACTCTAGCAAAAAGTTTTTAAGAAAAAAGGCAGAATCCTCTATATTTACCTGAAATCTCCCAAACTACTTTTTTTCTTTAGTAGATGTAAAAACATAATATTATCCTCATTCCCATTGATTACTTCTTATACGAAAATAAAAAACTAGGCGAAAACAGATAAATGTTTTAGTCAAAACAAATTTAGGAGGATACAATATGAAAAAAAATGTAGAATTAAACATTGTTGGAGCAGGTCAAATCTTTCAAATTAGAAAGGCTTTATTTCCTTATATGACAAAAAATAAGGATGAAGAAATTACTATAGGAATGTTGTTAAATACTAACAATATTTCAAGATTTGAAGATCTATCTCCATCAAATTACTTATTTACAGTTTCTAAAGACCAAATTGAAAAATTAGGTATTGAAACTAGAGTTGACCCAATGGAAATTAATGGGGATGAGGTATTTCAACTTGGAACTATTGATGTAATTCCTAATAATGAATCACAACTTAAAGTATTTTTAGAAGAATTATTTGAAAATGCTAAAGTGATAAATGATGAAGTCTACGCTTCAAATTTCGGTACAATTTCTGGAAATAATATTGAAAAGAATTATTTCAAGGCCTGTATAGAAATCGAAGTGGATGACAGTATTTTAACTGATAAGGACATTGATTCCCTAGTTAGCGAAACAGCTAATAGGATTAATTGTGAACTTGAAGAATTAGTTGAAAGATTAGATTTCCTTAGAAATTTGGAAATCAATAATAATGTCATCAAAGGTGTATTTTCAAGTATGAGAGAATATCCAAAAGATAAAGAAATGCTTATTCCTATTAAGCCAGAACTTCCATATAAAGATACTAAAGGCATTTCAGCCTTTGCCCTAGGAACTATTAATCTAGGAAAAAATCTTTACTTAGAAGGCCCTTATGGAGTAGGTAAGAATGTTTTTGCTACAACTTTAGCATGGCTGTATAAAAGACCTTTATATGAATATTCAATTAATGCTCAGTTGTCTAACAATGCCTTAATGGGTTCTCAAACTTTAGACGAAAATGGACAAGTTAAATTTGTACCATCTACTATTATTGAAGCAGCAGAAGTTGGTGGAATCTTAGTATTAGACGAACTTAATATGGGTCGTTCAAATACTTTCTCTTTCTTACACGCTTTATTAGATAATAGACGAAGTGTAGATGTTCCTCAATACAAAAAGGTTAATGCAGTTGATAACTTTGTAGTTATTGCAACTGGTAACCAAGGTTATGCAGGAACTATGGCTCTTAACCAAGCTTTACTTTCAAGATTTTTAACTATTAAAATGAATCACTTCAATAGCATTGAAGATCTATTACCAGTTAAATTGAAATCAAAAGACCTAGATGTATTCCAAAAGCTATATTCAGCTATCTTAAAAGGAATTGAACTAGATACTTTAGAACCAGAAACACTTAGTATTCGTAACTTTAGATTAGCTTCTGAACTAATAGCAGTCCAAGGTTTATCAACTAAAGATGTATTAATGCAAGTAGTAGTAGAAAATATTACTGATGAAACTTGTAGAGAAGAAGTTAAGAGAAGTTTAGGCAATATCATGGTGATTTAAGAGGGGGACAAGATTATGATTGATTTTAAAAATATGACACAGGAAGAAAGAGATGCCTATAACAAGGCAACAAAAATTTGGGAAAAAACTAATGGAAAAGTAAGAGTCGAGATATTAAATACAGCTTTATTTAATATTGATAAACTTGTCATAAATTTTCAAAAGTATGACTCTAGTAATAAGCAAAATGGCTTTATTGCCTATTATATTAATCCAAGCAAAGCTTTAGGATTTTGTAATAAGGTAGTAAATGGCCAGATTTTAAATGCTGCTAAAAAGATGAAGGATCTTAAAGCTAAAAATCCAAATGTAGCTTTACCAGACTTATTTAAAGATATGGGTGGTATGACTCCAGAAAAGGTTATAGCTAGTCAAACTAGTGGGAACAACCTTCTACATGGATTGAATTTCTCTTTACAAAAGGGAGAAGCCCTATCAAGAACTTTAAATATAACAGTTGGTGATAAGGTCTTATTCCTATTAGCTACTCACGCTTGTCCAGGTGTCCAAAATCCTCAAGGGCTTATAGTTCCCAAGAAGGATACTAGACGACTTGATATTTTAATCGGTCTATCTTCTGATGAGTTAATGGAACTTGCAAGTGTAACAAAACCTGTCTTAGAGGCTTACTTTGCTGACAAGTCATATACTATGGCAAAAAAATACTTTATTTAATCATAGGGGCTTTTGCCCCTTACATATTTTATTTTATAGAAAGGAGTATAAATATGGAACAAAAAACCAATTTTTATAGAAGCCTTATATTTAAGCTTATACTTATAACATATTCAATATTCTTAATCATTTTTTCTTTTTATTATTACTTATTCTCACATAGCCTAAAACCCTATGAACTACAAAATCCAAGGGAAAGCTTAACAAGAGAAAGTTCCTATGGAAAATCTAAGAATGGTAAATTTTTAGGAATCTTCGATAGAAAGGGGTCTGATAACCTTGATAATGACCTTAATAATAATAGGAATAATTTTAGCAATAATCCTGAAGCTTCTGATTACGATAACTCTTTGGGCGATAAAGATAATTATTATACTGGTGATTCTAACCAAGATCCTAATGATATAAATGGAGAAAATCCTGACAGTATAGACTTTGGAGGAAGTTTAAGTTTAGAAGGCTCTAATATCAATCAAAATAGAGAAGATGACTTGAAATCAAAGATTGCTCAAGGAAAAGAAGATGCAGGCAAGCTTTATAACAAGGCTGGTATGTCCTTTAAGAACAATAAGGATAAAATCCTAGGCAAAGGTAAGGCTAGTCTTGATTATAAGGCTGATTCAGAAATAGGTAAGAGGTTTAGATATATCAGTCAGGACACTAGAGAAAAGATAGAAGATTATATAGATCTCAAGGCTAACCTATATGCTACTAAGAGTCTTTTAAGAAAAAACCTAAGTATTAAACAAGATGAAGGTATGGATACTAGCCTAGAGCAGGCAGCTCTTAAAATCCTTGAAAATGGTGGCGATGTAGAAGAATTAAAATCCTTGATATATTAAAAACTACCCCAAGTAGATATGCACTTGGGGTTTTTATTTTCCTCTACTACAAAACAAGGGGAAATTGTTAAAGAATAATTTTAGAAATTTTAAGTAGCCTCCTTGTTTTGTTGGTAAATGCACATTTGATAGTCCTAAGATTTTTTGTCAAAGCCCTTGAACGGTGTCTGGACTTATCTACAATATAGTTAGAGTAGAGATGAAGATAGATTAAATCAGGGAGCTTAAATCCCACTATTTAGCAAAGAATTTTAAATTATAGATAATACCTTTGTTCCAACTAGTTAAATTTCAAAACTAGTTTTCTTTAAGTTGTTTACAAAACTATATTGAGAAAGATAGAGGTATATTATGAAAACAAAAATTACTATTATTGGCATAATAGTTACTATTGCAATAGTTATTATGGCATATAGCAACTTCTTTAAAGCTGTAGGCAAGACTACAGATAAATTAGAAAAAGGCATAGATTCACAAATTAGTGAATTAATGAAATATTAATAGGGGTGGTTATTATGAAGAAATTAATAATCACAGACCAAGCTCTAGAAAAAATAATAATGAAGGAAATTGAAAAACTAGAATCTGAAACTCTTAATCCAAGAAAGAAGGATAGTATCCTCTTAGAAAGAGTTGCAGGAGCCTTAGAAGATAAGTATAAAGGCGACTTAGAAAAGGCTTTAGAAAAATTTGATTGTCCTACTACTAAGATTCTTATGGAGTATATCGAAGTAACAAAACCTGTTTATTTCAATCAACAAAAGAATAAAAGAGTAGAGAATCCCCAACCTTCAACCCTTATCCATCAAAGAAAACCCCTAATGACTAAAGAAGAAAAAAAGGAATACAAAAGACATTGTTTAGAAGAAAATCCTTTGTTTGCAAGCGTGGCAGGTAGGGATAAGGTAGTAGTTATTGACGATTTTACTGATAAGTATGCAAGTAGGGGAGTTAATATCATACCTATTAAAAATGGTGTTCAATATACTCTACCACCAGAAGTATTAGCTGAATATCTAGCAAATAAAAAGTTCGTACCTAGAAGGGCAGACGGAGTATTTAAAGACGCTATAATCCCAGAAGATTTTGAAAAAATTGGAAAAGGTGACTATATAGTTAAAGAATTAAAAGCCAAGAGAAATTCTGTAGGGTGATTATATGAAAAAAGAAGAAATTTTAAAAAGACTAGATGAAAAAGACATAGCAATTCTGCACTCTATATATACTTTGAGATGTTTAACCTTTAATCAGATTTTTGCCTTACACTTTGAAGATGGTGACAAGTATAAAAAACCTGAAAGGCAATGCTCTAGGAAATTAAATGATTTTATATCCTATGAAATATTAGAAAAGAATGATGAGGGTAGGTTTGAAATCTATCAGTTAACAACCCTAGGCGTTAACCTAGTTAGGTCAACCCAAAAATTACCCCCAAATATCTTTGATATAGAAAATCGAGTTGTTAAAAGAGGATATTTCAGAGCCTACGAACTAAAAATCCAGCCAAGGTTTGTCAATCATCAGATCCACCTCAATCAATTCCTAATTGATTTTATAGAAATGAATAAGGAATTGGGTTTGAAGTTTCGGTATTATGACGAAAAGTTTACTTCAAAGTATGTAAATATAAGACCTGATGGAATTATATCAACACCAGAAATTGACTTCTTCCTTGAAGAAGATATGTCTACAGAAAGTTTAAAACAATTAGATGAAAAGTTTAGAAATTATTGGAATTTTATTAATTCAAGTGAATACAAGTTTAAGGATAAAAAGATTATAATGCTCTTTATTTGTGATAATACTAATATTCCCCAAACTCGTATTGACCTAGTTAACTTGTCTATATCCAATAATCTCTTAGATAAAATAGATGAAACCTTTGACATTTATGTCAACACCAGAGAAAATCTTCTCCAAATCATGCGTGAACTCTTAACAAGACCTAATGAATACAAAGACAAGATAATAAATGTCTTAGAGTATCGAGGTTTTAGGGTAACCAAGGGAGAATTATTAAGACCTCTCTTTAATGATTATCACTTTGATATTTATGCAAGGTTAATAGAAGAAAAGTCGGGAGAAGTCCTTAGAAAAGATGGAAGATTACAGGAATTTATCTTTGACGGATATAATAACAGACCTTTTTACACCTTGAGTAAGATAGTCTATTTATCCAAGGCAAACATAGCCTACAAGGAAAAGTTAGGTAGGGAGATTTTATATATTATTTGCTTAAAAGATGAAAGAGAGTTGTTAGACTTAATCCACGATTTAAAAGTTATAAATGGTTTAGGTATGTCAAATGTTTATTACACTTGCCTAAGCAGGTTAAGGGATTTACCCTTTAATGAAGCTATATTCTATGTATCTGCGACAGGTGCAATTCAGAATTTTACTGACTTTGCCTTTAGCAAAAGGCAATTTCTAACAAGTATAGATGAGCTTGAAGAAGCTTTAGGAGGTATAAAGTGAAGGATATTAACAAATCTTTAGAATTTATTGAATATCACATAGCCCTAACTAAAAGTTCAGGAGGCTGGTGTACCTTTAAAGATCTTATGAATTATGAAGGTTTAGATAAGGAAGATAAAAATACTATAAAAAGGGTTACTAGAAGATATAGGGCAGATAAAAAGACTATTCTTATTAGACCCCTTCAAAACACTAAGACAAACCAAGCTTGTTACTTAGCCCTATTCTTAGGAAGAAATGATTTAATAAATTTATTAATCATAGATAATGGATATTTTGACAATGTTCTTGATGTTGAAATAAATACATCTGAACAAGTTGATTATCTTCAAGAAAGATTATTTCTCTTATATGAACTTGCTAGTAATTCTATTACTGGAGAAATAGTAAGTGAGGTTGTTAGTTATAGGGTAGGGTTTTTCGACAAACTAAAATCTTCACTAAACTTAAAAACTATTGGAATGAGCTTTGGTATTGCCAGTCTTATCCTTGTACTAGGTGTAAATATAATGGCTGGTGCTGAAACTAAGAGCCTAAATGAACTTCCTAAAATCTCTTATCAAGAATTTCAAAAGAAGGTTAAGGATAATGAAGTTAAACAGTTGGGTTATATGGATCAAGAATTAGTAGTCAATGGAGCTTATCGTACTGAGAACCCTGGTTATGAAAACTTTAGAAAAGAGATGTTAGAAAAGGATATTTCCTTTAATCAAGTCCAAACTAAAAAAGAACTAGCAGGTCAAATGAACAAATTCTTTGGAAACCTTCTAATTGTTCTTGCACCACTTTGTATCTTTTATTACATCTTCTCTAAGATGACAATGCCAGTTATGGGTAAAGGAAATGAAGGCTCAAATAAAGACCAATTAACCCCAGTAAAATCCAGCATAAAATTCTCTGATATAGCAGGAAACAAGGAATCCTTAACTGAAATTAAAAACTTAGTAAACTTTTTGAAAAATCCTAAAGAATATGAAGAAATGGGAGCTAAAATGCCAAAGGGCTACTTGTTATACGGCCCTCCTGGAACTGGCAAAACTTTAATGGCTAAGGCTATTGCTGGGGAATCTGGGGTTCCTATGATAAGTATGAATGGTTCTAGCTTTATCAATACCTATGTAGGTGTTGGAGCTAGTAAGGTAAGACAACTCTTTGCAGCTGCTAGAAAAAATGCTCCTTGTATTATCTTTATAGATGAAATTGACGCTATTGCAGGAAATAGAAACAATCAAAATGGAACAAGTGAACATCTTCAAACTCTTAATGCCCTACTAGCAGAAATGGATGGTTTATCTGGAAATACGGCTAACAAAAATGGAGATGGAGTAGTAATCTTAGGTGCTACTAACTTGTTAGAATCTATGGATCCAGCCCTTTTAAGAGGTGGAAGATTCGACCGTCAAATCGCTTTATCACTACCAGATGAAGATGATAGATTAAAAATGCTACAACTTCACTTCAAGAACAAGACACTAGATTCTGATATTAACCTAGAAAATATAGCAGGAGAAACTATAGGTTTTTCTGGAGCTGATATTGCTTCTTTTGCAAACCACGCAGCTATCCTAGCTGTTAATCACGGAAATAAGGTAATTACTAGAAAAGATATAGACCAAGCCCTACTTGAAATTATTACAAAGGGTCATGAACAAGTTGATAAGGAACAATTAGAAGAAACTAGAAGAATTACTGCTTACCACGAAGCTGGACACGCTGTCTTGAGCTTATTAATGGCAGGCAAGAGGGTACCAAAGGTTACTATAATTCCGAGTACATCAGGGTATGGTGGGGTTACCTTCTCACTACCAAAAGAAGGCACATATACATCTAAGAAAGACTTAGAAAATGATATTTGTGTGATGTATGGAGGCAGAGCAGGCGAACAATTCCTATTAAAAGACCTGGAAAGGATTACAATAGGTGCAAGTTCGGATATACAACAAGCTACAAATATTATTAATAACTACCTAACAAGATATGGCTTCTCTGAATATGGTATGTATAATCTTGATCCAAGCCTAGATAGGGAAGAAATCCTTAAAGAAGCAAAGAAAATGTCTGAAAGGCTTTATAATGAGGCATATAACTTTATTCTGGAACATCAAGACATATATGTAGAAATTGCAGAATCTCTATTGAAAAAAGAAAGCCTAAATGCTGATGAGCTAAGCAGAATCGTTGCAAAACACTTAATTGAAAATAATGAAAAAGCTCTAGCTTAATATATAGTGAAGATGTGCTAAGCCTTGGCTTAGCACTTTCTTGTTTAACTATTAAATAATAGATAGATATTTTAATACACTTGTATTTAAAACAGAAGGGGCAAATATGAGTATCAGGCTAAAACCAGAATCTGTGAGTTATCCATATTTTATTTTTTTTGTTATCTATAATAAAAATACTAGAACATGGCATAGTGGTGGTATGAAAAAATTTGTTAGTAGTAGACATATAGCTGGGGCTAAAACATATCAATCCTATGACTATGCAGAAAAGGTTGTGAAAAATATTTGTGAAGAACAAGATATTAACAACTTTGCTATTATAAGGTACACGGCAAGAGCGACAGAAGCCATAACCCCAAAAGAAGAAAGCTTTTAACAATATCTAAATGTCATTTATAGGTTGTATTAAAGATTTAATCTATTTTTGGCATTATATTTTACAAACAACTACTAGAAAGCAGGTATAGAAAAGTCAGTTATAAAGACTTGGCATAAGACTATACCTGCTTTCTTAGTATATGCAATATATTTTTTAGATTTACTTAGATTACCCATAACAGTACGAATAAAATAAGTTGTAAACAATTTAAAGAAATGGGGCAAACAAATGAAAAAGAATATTTTTAAAGTAAGTAACAATTATTTAGACTGGACTGAAGATGACATAGATAGGGCTTGGAAGTATCTAGTTGATATGTTTAATGAGCTACTAGACAATGAAGGTCGTTGTAGTGAAGAAGAAGCTGTTATTTTAGAAGCTGTGTGTGACTATGTTTCTGTGAATGATCCTAAGCTTGTTTATCTATATTTAAGAAGTCCAGACACAAATGCTTTAATCGAAGAATCAATTAAGATGTTTAATGAATTTGATTTAGTTATTTAAAAGCATTATTAGAGCCTTATGGCTCTATACATAGTTAGAAAATTACTATGTCAAAAATTTATTTGAATTTTTGAGTATTAAGAAAGGGGAAAGAGCCATGCTAAATAAATCAAAAGTGTCCAACAAGTTTGGAGTATTAATGTTAATGTTTGTTATGTTCTTATCATTTTTTGCAACTCCAGACTTCTCTGAAAATGTTCAGATGCCAGTTGCTCCAATCGTTCAAACAGTAAAGGCTTCCAATACTAAAAATATTTGGGAAAACTTTGATGTTACTTACGATGGAAATGGTAAAAACATTAATGTGGCAACTAAACAACAAGGTGGAGCTTGGAATACTGTTATAACTAAGTACAAGAATTTTATAACTGGTGTTTCTGCCCTAGCTGCTATCACTTGCGTGGTAATTTTCATTGTAAAATTACTTCAATTAGTAGGTTCAGCTTCTAACCCAGCTGAAAGATCTAAACTTCTTGTTGGTCTTGTTTGGTCAGGAATTGGAGCTGCTTGTTTAGGTGCTGTTGGTGTCTTTGTTGGAGTATTTTACAACGCTATCTAATAAAGATTCCAAAACCCAGAAAAGAGTATGCCTCTTTTCTTTTGTATAAGCCTCTTATGTAAAAGTAAGAGGCTATTTTATTTTTGCGTAAAATAGGAAAGGATTTTCGTAAAATAGCTAGGGCAAAACGTAAAATAGCTACAAGCCTTGCAAACACTAGGCTGAAATTCTTAAAAAATTTATTACATAAAATTTGAAGAAAAAATCATACTTTTAAAAAAGACTTAAAAAACGCTAAGACTGATTTTAGAAAAATCATAAGAAAAACTTTTCATTAAAAATAGCCCCTAAGTATAGAGGCTAGACGAGGATATTATTTATTATTTTGAGATTCCTTTTGTGAATCTACTTTCTTTTTTATGTCAGGGAGGTGTTTAATTATAAGCTTTTGAAGTTCTTCTTGGTAATCTTCCATGTCCTTTGGAAGTGAAAATAATATTGTATTAGGCTCATTATTTGCTATGGAGAGATTTTTAGTAAACTTAATCTCATCACTTGTATTTCCAGAAGATTCTGTTTTGAAGAAGTTTTCTATATCCTTGCTCGGATCCTCCTTGGACTTCCTATAGTTTTTAGGATACTTTTTAAAGAATTTTGTTATATAGTAAGTATCTTTTTTACTATTTATAGCTTGTTCTTTTTTAAAGTCAGTAAGTTCTTTTATAAACAATTCCTGGTACTTATCTTGGAAACGTGTCAACTTATAAAAGAAAGTCCTATTAAACTTTTCAGACTTGTATAAAGACTTACTAAGGTCTGATAAGTGGTCATAAAGAGCCTTTTCTTCGATGACTTTAGTTTTTGATAAACCAAGATATTCAGCAGTTTTATCAGTAATGTCAAAATCATCTATATTAGGATTCTTTTTTAAGTTATTTAAAGTAGCTTGGTACAAGCCTACAATTTCAAATAACTCAATACTTAAAGACTTCCTTTGATGATAGTTGGCATCTACGATCATTAATTTTAACTGGTTGAGGTTTGTTATATCATCAAAAGATAAAATTTTAGAAGGTATTTTCTCATATTTTGATTCTTTGTCTTTATCTTTACCCTTGTAATCATTATAGAGTTCACAATAACAATCATATCTATTAGCACCAGAAACTATTAAATATGAATCTAAAATAATTTTATCTTTGTGAGTCTTATTGTATTCTTCAATTTCCTTGTAAATAGGAGCTGTCTTATCAATATTCTTTAAATCCCACAGGATTATAGGGTTGATAAGTCCAATATCTGTATTGTCAATATTGTCTTTAAGGGCTGTTTTCTCCTTGTCATTTAACTCCCTAAAGAAGTTAATATCTTTAGGAGATTTTTGAATTTCTGATAAGGAAATCTTAACTGGACTTGCTTGATTTGAAGATTCTGTTTTAACTGTATTAACTGTTGGATCTTCTTCTTTTGGAGTTTCAGGCTCTTTATTTAAGATTGAGTTAAATAAATTGTCGATATTAGCCTTGTTATTTCCAGACAAGTTCATTTTTCTAGGTTTTTTGCTCAATTAAATAACCTCCTTAGCAAGTTTTCTAAATTCCTTACTCATAGTATGTTTCTTATCATATTGAGAAATAGGTTCTCTATCCATTTTTGCGTATTTTGCAACAACAGACCTATGGATAACAGTATCTAAAATCATACTTTCGTGGAACATATCTATAATAGTATTTCTTGTGTATTCAATAACAGATTCTTGCTTAGCAATATTATTAAAAAGTATCTTATTTCTAGTAGCAAAGGAGTAAATAACAGATTCTTGAGTAATTTCACCCTTAGCCCAGATAGGATAGCTTTTAATATATTGACCTAGAAGGGTTTGAAGGGTATCAACAGCATTAATATCCCCATCTATAATTATTAAGTTTAAGTCAGTATTTTGTATAAGAGCTAAGTTTAACTCTGAAATAGTAGGGTTAGTATCTATTAAAACATAGTCATAATCAGACTTATGTAGCATATCAAAGAATTTAGGAATAAAATCCTTATCTTCTGCCATAAAGTTTCGTTCATTTCTAAGAAAATATAAATCAGAAGAACCTTGGATAATATCTATATTTTTATAAGATGTTTCATAAATATAATAATCCAACTTAGGATCTTCTTCAGTAAATAAATCAAAAATATTTTTAAGAGCAATTACTTGGTCATCCTTATACTGAATATTACTTGTTAAATTTAGTTGTCCGTCTGTATCTATGAACAAAACCTTTTTCTTTAAAAGGGAGAGTTCGTAACCAATATTCAATAAAACGGTTGTTTTACCAACGCCACCTTTAGGCATAACATTTGTAATTATTTTACTCATTTTCTCACCTCGATATTATTATCTCAAATTTCATCGGAAAAATAAAGAGGAAAACATCGAAATGCGATAAGATAAGAAGCAAGTACCAAGAAAAAAGAAGGCAAAAAGCCTTAGAAAACCTTAATTAAGGGTGGGTAAATCCTTTTTTCCAGTAGATGCCTCTAGTTGACTCTTGTCTAGGTGATGCTATAATTACACTACAAAATGAAGTAAAGAAAATAAAATTATAGATAATAAATTAACTTTTAGCTAAGAAAAATTAATTAGAGATAAAAAACTTAGAGCGTGAATATAGCAACCTTATTTTATTGACGAAGAAAGGAAGTTTTTTATGAAAATTAATGAAGGATTAAAAAGAAAGTTGTTAATCGGTGGGCTAGGAGTATTAGGAATAGCCTTGTTAATAGGCTTATTTTTTATTGTGTCATCTTTTTTATCTAAGAACAAAGAAGAAACAACTAATGAAAATCCTGTAACCTATGACCTTATGACTTACAATCCAGAGAAAAGAATCTTAAAAGTTAACGACAAAAAATTAAAATTAGGAAAATCAGAAAAAGTAATTTCTAAAAGAGGAAATGTCTATGTCTATGATGAAGGCACAAAGACCTTATCCTTAATCAACGAAAACCTTGAAAAATCCGAATTAGGTATTCTTGATGATGAGCCAGTTTTGGCAGACAGAAATCAAGATAAAGTCGTTGTTAAAACAAAGCAAAATACAATCTTCTCCTTTGGATTTGAAAGCAGTAATAATATTGCTGAAAAATTAAAGGGAGTGGGAGTTAAAGATTTTGCTATCGACAAAGACGATGTATTTTATATCGAAGAAGATAAGGGCAAGACTGTCCTATCATCTACTAACTCATCTACCCTTCAAAGAATCCCAAATCTCTCCAGCATATCTATTCTAGGGGATAAGGTGCTTGTTTCTAGTGGGTATGGAATGAAGGGCAACCAAACTATAGCCATTTTAAATAAAAGTCTTAGAGGACTAGATCTCCTATCTTTCAAAGCAGATGAACTTGAACTTGTTAATAGTAATGCAGACAGGGCTTGCTTTAAAGATGGTAAGAATCTCCAAATATTTGACATTAGAACAAACAAGATGATTTCTTTAAACAATGTTGGCGACATGGAAAATAACGCTATATCTTTAGACCAAAATCTAGTTTACACAATCAAAGATGACAAGTTATACATCAGAGATTTAAAAACAGCAGAAATCAAAGAAACTAGAGATGTAGAAGCAGGCTCTGTAATTGTTCAAGTTAGATAAGGGAGATTCTGATATGAATAAAGATTATTTAGATAAACTGATTTTAGATTTTGAAGAAGATGTTAGCAATTTAGCTTTAGGTAAAAAAGCCAATAAGGAAGGTTTTATTGGCTTTACCGAACTTGAAAAGCACCTATTTAGGCTTATTTATGCAGACCCTTCTGTAATGAAGGTATATTCCTATTATGAATATAAAAAAATGCAAAGAACTAGCGATTATGATGTAGACGAACTCCTTTATAAACCTAATGATGAATATGACATAACTAGGGAAGAAGAAATCAATTATATCCTTGATGTTATGAAGGAAATCCTTCTAACTTATAGATTATCTGATGAAACTAAATTAGCCTACAAGGATCCTGAAAAATATATCCTAGAAGTTTACAACAAGAATAACCCTTATCCAGTAGCTAAAGAGAATATTAAAAGTAACTATGCTTGTTATTCAGATTCTTTTATTGCTTATTTTGCAAAAAATATCAATGGAGAGTTTTCTTCTCCTATTAGTCTAAGTTCCCCTGAACCAGAAAAGAGAATAGAGGCTTACGAAATACTTGAAGCTGCTATTGAAAAGAGTTTAGGTCAGTTTAATAAGAGAGTTTATATAGAAAAGAATAAGAGGTCTTTCCTAGACGCTTATATTCTTCATCCTGCCCTTTATATAGATTTCAGAAGATATATTTCTTCTATTATAAAGTATAGAAGATCTGACTATATTAGAGAAATGTTTAAAGCTAATGAGTGTTCAGGTCTTAACCAAAAATTTACCTTCACCTCCCTAGAAGAAGCTGGTATGACATATAATGCCAATAGTAATGATAGTGGGGAAGGTAAAACTCTAGGTGAACTTGTCTTTAACGCAGACATATCTAGCGACCCTGAAAGCCAAGTTTTGTTTAAAGAATATCAAAATATTTCTAAAAACGAATATCTCCCAGATAAAATTTATGATGAATTAGTCGACCTTATATTTAATAAGGAAAGTCTAAATATCGTTCATTATTATGGAGTCCTTGCTTATTATATGGCTTATGGCTATGTAAAGGAAAAGGGGCTGGATGGGAATACGGTATATGGTAGGGTTTTGAAATACTATATAGACAGCCTTGAAAAATCAATAGATAACTTAGCTTATTATGTAAATAACAATTTTGAATCTGAATACATTTCAGAAGAAATTGACAAGTTACAAAGATGTATGCTCCTAAATATTAGACAAAGTGAAGTAGGAGAAAGCCTTGGAAAAAATCAACCTGTTATCTCAAGAGCAGTAAGTGAAATTAAGAGAATTTTAATGTATCTCAAGGCAAATAAATTAATTGATTTCAATTTTGAAGAACTTGTTTATAACATTAGTGCCGATAGGGCAATTAATCAAACTATTGCAACAGATAGAGAATATAACCAATTTGTAAGAAGAAATAAGGAACTTGTTGAAAATGTAATTGACATTGATCCTGAATCTATCTTACTACTAAATAAAAAGGGAGAAGTAGTTGCTAGGGCAGAAAGCCTAGATGATGAAACTTCAAGAATTAGAAGTCTTAAAATTCCTAAAAGAGATGAGGAATATTGCCTAGCTTGTGATTTTGCAATTATAAAAAGCGAAAAAACAATAGGTAAGGAAGTTTATCAACTATGTAAAGAAAGTGGTTTAGACATACCTCAAGAAATCTTTACTAGAGATAATATAAACACTAAAACAACATATCCTGCTATTTACTTTGAGGATTTAGAAAAAGGCTTATTTAAAGAACCTAACCTAGGTATAGCAGAAAAATATATTACAGCCAATAAAAAGTATGCTGGAGAAGAAAACTGTGACTTTGGTCAAACTCAAATTAGAAGTGAGTTTTTTAATCCAAAGGCTATGACAAATAATCATACTGTATTAGAACTTAGAATCCCAACTAATTTTAGAAAATATTATAATGCAAAATTGCCTGAATATTACAACCAAGCTGGTCAAATTGCCCTAGCAGTTGAATTTCAATAATCACAAGTGAATATCCCATTTTAAAGCCTTCTTTGATATTTCTTAAATTAAGAGAGATTACCAAAAGTAGAAATATAAACAAAGTTGACTATCAAGAAATAGGAGGTAACACGATGATGAATAATGATTTTTTATCAAAATTCTACGAAGATGAGGCAAGAGATAAATATAAGTTAGATTATCAAAACAAAAAATTTATAGTGGACACAGTTATTAAAAAAGACTTGTTTATTAGTGAAAATCGCATATTAGAAAGTATCTTAGATAAGACTACTAGGAACACAGCTCCAAGAAATAGTAAGAATTATAGTGATTACAAAATAGAGGCTATAACTACTCGGCTGTATAACAACCTATATGAAGAAACCTTTATTAATCTTTGTAACAATGAAGAAGAAGGCAATAAAATTAGGGAAGATTTTAAAACCCTAGAAAATGCTTTTAATGAAGATAAAAATACCTATATGCCAATAGAAGTTAGTAAGGTTAAGAAATTACAACTAGCAACTGACACTTGGCATATATTTATGGGGATTTCAAGGGAAGATGATAATTACATCAAGACAGAAGTTAACCTAGTCTATGTAAAATCAGTCAGTCCTAGATCTATCTATGGAGAAGGTATTTCCTTAGATAGGATGTATAAAATCCTTGAAAATAAATCTTCAAATCTACAAACTATTTCAACTACTATAAATAAGATTGACCTTATAACTCAATCTGGATTTTATTATATCTATGCTTTAAATCCCAAGTTTCAAGTAAAGGACTTAAAGGAACTCATTGAGCTTTTAAGAAAAGAAGAAATTGTATCTAAAAATTCTAAGCTTTCGGAGGAATATACAGCCTATGAAAAAGACTTCGATACCTTCAAAAATTGTGTAAATTTATTTACTAAGGAATCTAAAAACTTAGAAAGCTTAGAAAATGGACATTTAAAACTAGATGACAAGATAATAAAAGACTTAGAAGAAAATCTTAATAATAAGATTAAAGATTTTGAAATGCCTATGAGTAGAGGTCATAAAAAGGTCATATTTGATGAACTTAATAAAATTAAGTGTGCGATCTAATTGCAAGTACCGAAAAAGAGTGAAGTAGATTCACTCTTTTTTTAATGTTCCAAAAGAATGGGCTAGGCTTAGAAGTTTTAAGCAAGGCTCATCTATTTACATTCTTTTGCAGTAGATGAAGTGATAATCTCTACATATTTTATGATTACCAAATATATGAGCTTTCATTGAAAGGATGTGATTTAGTGCAAAATAACAATTCTGAAGATAAAAATATAAAATCAGCTAACAAAATAATAAACAAGCAAGCTAAAAAGTTTGTTATGGCTAAACTAAAGGCAGCTATTGTTGCCTTTTTATTAAAACCCCTTTTAATAGCAGGTGCCATAATACTTTTAGCAACCCTAGCCTACTTTGTTGTCTTTGAATTTACAGGTACTGAAAAGGAATATAATCCAAGAATAGAAAATAGGGTGGAAATGGATGATGACGGAATATATAAAAGCTCTGATGAAGATATGGATGATAGAAATAGGATAATTAGAGATTTTTATACTTATTATGCCTTTAAATCTCAATGGCAAATAAATGATAAGGGAGAACTTATAGACTTTGATAACCCTGACGCTAAACACGACCAATACAATCGTGAAAGTCAATTCCACCTATCTCCAAATATGTTATATGCCTTAGATAAGATAGTCTTTGATAACCAATTTAAGTATCCAGACCAATTTATCAAGCCAGTTTATGCAGACCTTGAAAATTTTAAACTAAAAGATTTGACAGATGAGAATGGCTTACTCGTGGCTGAGTCAGAAGTTCGAGATTATGATAATAATAAGAAACTTAATGAAAAAGACAAGTCTGTTAGAGATTATGGTCTAGGTACGATTTTTAAATATAATAAATTCAAGACTTATAGACTCTTAAAGGGAACCTATAACAAAGAAGATTATTATAATCCAGAAACGGGTCAAATTGAACAAAGACCAATATCAGAAGATTTTGAAATACCAATTCCAGGTTCAGAAACTGAAATAAATGTTATAGATAAGGTGCTTTGCTTTGCAGGTGAGGCTGAATTTTCTTATAACACAGAGCCAGTTAAGATAGGCTCTTTTACAGAAACAGAATCTACTAGCGAACAAGACCCTTCTTATAAAATTTTAAAGGGTTATACCGAAGCAGAAGTAGAAGAAACTAATGACAAGGGAGAAAAACAAGTAGTTACTAAAAAGATTCCTCTTTATAAGTATAGAAATATAGAAGATCCTAATGCTGGTGTCCTTGAGGTTAAGCCTGTTCCAGTAGAGATGAAAAAGGATGACAAAGGGTTGAGATACTTATATGACTATTTAAGATACTTCAATGCCTATATGCCAGAAGATACTAGAAAAATCTTTGACCTAGAGGGCAAGATAGATTATGAATCTAAGGTCTTTGAAGAAAATAATAGCAATATACCTACAGAAGAAGCTCCTAATGGTGGACTTGTTCAAAATGACCCAAGTCAAAGTATTAATCCATCGACTGAAAACAACCCTTCTCCTAATCTTGAGGTACACGGGGCAGATTTTCAAGTTGGTTCAGCTATAACTTCTTCTAAACTTAAAAACACTATGCAATATTTTCCAATATTTGAGAAGTATGGGAAGGAGTTTGGTGTAGACCCTTATGTATTAGTTGCTATGGTGGCTCAAGAGTCGGGTGGTAATGCTAATCTTAACAAGGATGGCTTAGTACAAATTAACTTTGCAGCAGGACACTCTATATCAGCAACAGACGCTTCTGGCAATAAGCAACACTTAAATATAACTAATGCAGATAAGAAGAATCCAGATATATCTATTAAGTGGATGGCTATGTTTATGAAGAACAACTTAGATATGCACAATGGCGATGTCCTTAAAGCTATCCAAACATATAACTTTGGCTCAGGAACTATGAACAGACTTAAAAAGATGTTCCCAGAGGCTTGGGAAGATGGTTCTTGGACAGACCCAAAATATCTTGAACAAGTCAGATCTGCACAATTTCCTGGAACAAAAGCTGCAACTTATCGTTGTGCAGTAGAATTGAAGAAGTCATCTAATAGGATTGCAGGAGATATTTGCTATTTACCAAATGTTTTGCAATATTATGCTGGGAACAATAAGGATTTTCAAGAGAAATTTAAGAATCAGAGTCCTTTGGCTAAATTTAAGAGTTTCCTTGGAGGAGTAAATATTAAATTTACAAACTTAATTGAAAGTATGATTCCTAAGAGAGATAGTGACGAATACCCAATTATTGAATATAAGTTAAACATATATGAAGATAAGGTTAATGATATTCGTAAAGAAGCCAAAGCCTTAGATGATACGCTACTTTTCTCACAAGTTGACTTGTCATCAACTAGCCTTTGGGATGAGGGATTTCTAACAGGTATGGCTATGAACATCAACGGAGATGGTGAAGGTGGATTTTCAGCCTTTGCTAATCAAGGTGGTTGGTTGCCTCCACTAGATGACAAGAATCCAAGGATTTCTTCACCCTTTGGTTGGAGAGTTCACCCCGTAAAAAAAATCAGAAAATTCCACTCTGGAACTGACTTACCTAAACCTACTGGAACACCAGTCTATGCTTCTAAGGCAGGTAAGGTAATGAACGCAGGCTCTAAGGGAAATGGTTTAGGTATCTATGTAATGATAGACCATGGTGGTGGCTATCAAACTATCTATGGTCATTTAAGTGCAGTTTCAGTAAAAACTGGAGATACTGTTCAAGCAGGACAGAGGGTTGGTTCTGTTGGAAGTACGGGTATGTCTACTGGCCCACACCTTCACTTTGAAGTCAGGTTTAATGGGAAGCCTATTGACGGAACTGACATAGTTCTAGGCAAGGCTATTGAAAAAAGAGCTAATCCAGTTGATAGTTTACCAAAGGATGCCTCTGCTGTTGCTAAGTTAGAAGCAGTAGGAAGGTCTGTTATAGGTAGCCCTTATGTTTATGGATCTAAGGGGCCAACTTCCTTTGATTGTTCTGGCTTTACTTCCTATGTCTATAGAAATGCCCTAGGTATTGATATAGGTAGAAGTACATCAGACCAAATAAATAGAGGGCCACATATAAGTAGAGAAAACCTAGCTCCAGGTGACTTGGTATTCTTTAATACTGTGGGAAGAAACGCCCATGTAGGAATTTATTTAGGTAATGGTAACTTTATACATTCTGGTTCATCAACTGGAGTTATTATAAAAAGTCTAAATGACGGATATTATAGGGATAAATTTTCAACAGGGGTTAGGATAACTTGATATAGACTTGCCACATCTACTGGCAAAAAGAAATATAAGACTTGCTTGGGCTTAACACACCTAGGCAGGTCTTTTCTTTTTGCAGATTTACCTTGATATGAGTCTAGTGAATATATTTTTGTGTCGTTCTAGGAGAGTGTTTACATTAAGACTTGTCTTAAAAGTTAGAAATCTCTAATCAAGAAATTGGCTCACCGTGCTAAAAATAAAATATTATTTGATTTGTCCTCCTTACTGGTTAACCTAAAAATATAAAAGATTAACAACAACTAAGCCCTCAAGGTCATATCTAAGAATCCAAACCAAAAAAGAAGGGCAGTCCTAGATAAATCCAAGCCAGCCTCCTAATCTACTTCTTTTTTGCAGTAAATGTAAAGGCAGTATATTTCCAATATTTTTATTGATTACCTATTAAAGAAAGGAGAGTTGAAAATATTGCAAAAATATAAAAAGGGCGACATCTACTATGCCTCACTACAAGGCAAGGGGTCTGAACAACAAGGCTACAGACCAGTCTTAATTATACAAAATGATACTGGAAATAGATTTGCTCCAACCCTTATAGTTTGTCCTATTACATCAAGGACTAAGAATGACCTTCCAACTCATGTAAAAGTAGGAACAGACATATTAAATAAGGAAAGTATTATATTAACGGAACAAATTCTAACCATTGACAAAACTAGGATTATGGGTGATAAGGTAGGATGTCTTAATAAAGAAAGTTTAGAAGAAGTAGAAAAGGCAGTTAAGATTAGTTTGAATATTACATAAAAAAGGAAGTTTTACATGAAAGGCAAATTTTTTACAGAAAAAGATATAAATTTAGCAATTATTATATTAACCAGTTTATTGGTGGCTAATATATTTTTAGGTGTATGTAAAGTTGATGGTTCCTCTATGAATCCAACCTTGGAAAATGGGAACTATAAATTTTACATCAAAGATAACAAGTTAAGTAGACCCCTAGTTAGATACAAATTAGGTGATATAGTCATAGCTCATGAAGGTAATTTGTTTTTAATTAAGCGAATTGCAGGCCTTGAGGGTGATGTAATTACTGAAAAAGGCAAGAAAATATACAATGGGGATAAATTAGTAGGTTTTCTTCCACCTGATTATTGGAATGAAAATCTTGAAAGAAATTTTACAGTTCCCAAGGATAGCTTGTATATCCTAGGCGACAATTATAGCGATAGTACGGATTCCAGATATTTTGGTTGTATCCAAAAATCTGACCTTGTTGGGAAGTTAGTTAAAAAACTTCCCTTAGAAGTAAAGGAGATTTAATATGAATAAAAGACTTTTTGTAATGATATTTTTACTAATCTTTACTTTACTACCAGTTGCAACTTTTGCTGCAAATACTGAAACAGCAAATAAAAGACCTTACTGGGAGTATTCTCAAAGTAGAGATGGTAGTGCAGAAATACCTAAAGTTACATCTAACGATATAAATAAATGGTCACAAAAGAAGGGCTTTGAAATTGTAGAAATACTTCAAAGATTTGCTCAACCTTTCTGTATCATTATGTTTATCATCGGTGGAATTGTAGCTATTACAGGTTCAGTATTTAATAAAAGACTTGTTCCAAAGGGTATTGGATGTATGGCGATTTGTGGTTTGTTATATGCAATTATCTTATTTGCCCCAGATATTTTAGACAATTTTGTTAGATGGGTTAGATATTAAGAGGTGATTGTATGGAAAATACCTTTAGTATGTTTATAGTAATTGTTCTTGTAATACTTGCTATTTTCTTTATTGTTAAAAAACTAATAGGTATGGCAGTTATCACAATATTTGCTATCCTCCTCTACAACTTGTTCTTCTCTTGGTCTGGTAATCAAGTAATTGACAAACTTAAAGTCAACGAATACCTAAGAAAAACTGACCAAGAAAGGATAACAAGTTTTTATCAACAATTTAGGCAAAGAGAGAAAGAAATCTATGGAGAGGATAAGTGATTCCTCTCCTATTTATAATGAAAGGAGTTTATTTATGAAAAAAGTCTTGTTAGCACTTGGTATTAAGCAATTAGAGGCAGCCCTCTATAAAAGTATAAACAAGTTAGATGATTTTGAAGTAGTTGATAATACAATACATAAAGACGGATTAATTGAGAAGATGAAATTAAGAGATGATATAGACTTGGTTATTACCATAGATTCTTTAACAGGCTATGACCAAGAGAATGTATCAGAAGATTTATTAAAAACTATGCAGGAAGTAAGGATCCTATCTTCAAAGACAAGGGTACTTTTAATCTTAGATGGAAGTAAGGTAGATAAGAGTTTTATCCACTCTCTAATTAATCTTGGTATATACGATTTTTTAATTACAGAAAATTCATTAACCTTAAAAGAAATTTTAAGTCTAGTAGAAAAACCCAATGCCTATGCAGATATAGTTAAATATCTTCCACAAGCTAGGACTGGTCTTAATAAAAAGCCAGTTTATCAAATCGAAGAAGATGATACTTATAGCAAAAAACAAGTCATTCCTATTGAAGAAGATCAAGAGGTTGATACTCAAGAAAATCTTTCAACTAAACAAGAAATCGGGAAACCAAGTATATTAGAGGGTTTTAGGAAGTTTATTAAAAAAGATAAACCACCTATGCCTTCTAGGTTTGCTAAAAAAGAAAGTCAGCCTGAAGAAATTGAAGTCAAGCCAAGAAACAATAGGATAGATAGGTTAAAACTAGTAAAACAAGAAATAGAAGAACCCAAGAAAGAAGTTAGTCTAAACCTAGATCTACCTAGTCCAGTCTTGACTCCTCCAGAGCCTATTCCAGAGCCTATCAACCCTCCTATTCAACCAAACTTTACCCAAGCTCCCATAGTAGCCACACCTACTAAACCTAAAATAAGCCCAAAGCCAAAGAAGAAAACTAAGCCTAAACTTGCTCAAAACCAAGATTTAAGAACTTTAGTTAGGGTTAATAAGATAATTGGGTATTTTGGTTTAAGTGAGGGGTTGGGAACAACTAGCTTATGCTTTGGGGAGGCTTTAGAGTTAAGTAGGGATTACAAGGTTTTGTATATAGAACTCAATGAAGAAACACCTTCTCTACCAATAAGGTTAGATTTGTTTAATGATTCTTATGGACTTGATAAGATTTTTTTAAATTTGCAAAATAGAGATGCTATAGATATGAGGATAAATATAGACAAGTCAATTATTAAAAATGCCTATAATAATTTAGACTTTTTATTCTTCTCGAAGGAATTTATTTACGACATCTTCTCTTATCAAAACAACAAGAAGATTACTAAAGAGAATGTAAATCTTGAAGATATAGGGTCACTTTTATCAGAGATTATGGCTATGTCTGAATATGATTTTATCTTATTAGATGGTCTTAGCTTAAATCATAAGAATAGAGAGGCTGTATATAAGGGATTACTAGCTTGTCATGAAGTCAATATTGTTATCAATCAAGACCCAGCTGTTTTAATATATACCTTGAACAAACTAGGGCGAATTTATAGCCAAGGCTTTAATAGACCCTTCTCCTATATCCTAAATAACTATAATAAGGATAACAAGGAGATTAAGTTAGGGGATGTAGAAGATATGTTTAAGGGTGTAGGGATACCTTATAAAGAAATAATTGTGAAATAAAGATTTTAACCAAGAATTGAAAGATATTCTTGGTTTTTTTTAACCTTAAATGAAAATGATTGCATTTAGCCTATACCTTATACCTATTTAATATGATAAAATAGTTTATATATTAAATATTTTATAATAGGAGGAATTATGACTAGTTTAAAGAAAAGAATTTTATTAACATCTCTTTCTTTATTGCTTTTAGCACCTCAATCAGCTTTTGCAACAGTAGATGTTACTAATTATTCTTTTGAAGATTATGAGAATAAGATTGGTAGTTTAAAAGATCATTACAGAATGGAAAAAGAATATTTTTACAGATATTTTGATGATTTTACTTTAGGTTTAATATATCCACTAGTTAAAGATGAAGCCTTTGATAACACCAGACTGGCTTGTTATGGTACTAAGAGTAAGGAAGAAATGGAAAATGAAGGTAATCTTAATTGTTTAGAACAAGTTGTCCATTTTTCTTTAGAAAATAGTAAAAAGAAGTATATTGCTCTAAGAACGAGAAAACCTGACTCTGAACTTACTTATAAAATATATGGAAGGACAGGAAATGAAGGAAAATGTTTTTTAGAGGTATCTCATCCAGATTACAGGGGTCTTGAATATAGTGATGCTGTATGTAATATGTTTAGCCAAGATGGAGTAGATTACATTGAAATATTATTCTACAATAGAGAAGATCCTGAAGGTCAAGGAGAAAAAAATATTTCTTTCAGAGATAAAAAATATTATAAAATAACCGAAAAAGGAGCAGAAGAAGTTTCTGAAATCCCTAAAAAAGCTAAAAAATATGAGTTTCAAATAGTTAGGGAAGATAAGGATATAGTTGATGGTTTTTCAGCTGACTATGAAATGTCTAATGAAAGTTTTACAGAAAATAAATATATATTTTCTAATACTTATTTTAGCTATTACCAAGATATGAAATCTCATGATATGGGAGAGTATGATAAATTTTTTAATAGTGTAAATGAAGATAGTATGAATATTCTAAAACAATCTATGCTACCTTTACTAAGCCGATCTGAACTTAGTGACAATGGGCCAATCGACAGTCCTGATATTTTATATTTCATTTTTCAAGCAGGTCTTTCTCAAATAGGACAATTTTACTATTATAATAGTTCTGAATTACCAGGATATTTATTTGGAAAAAAAGACATTTACCAACCTATTAAAAAAGCCATTTTAAAAGAGAAAAATAGAATGTATAACAATAATGAAAATATACATATTTATAACTTGGATATAACACCCTTTAATGAGTTCTTAAAAAGATATTATAAAAACAAGATTAGCGAGGAAGCACTTAACGACCAATCAGGACAATTTTATGATGAAGGCGATTACGTATCATGGGAAACTACTGAACATTGGCTTAATTTAGAAACTAAACTTTTAAATTATTATACTAGCACTTTTGATGAAGATCTTGGTGATTATTCAATATATTATGAGGAATATAAAGATTATTCAGACATTATGTCTATATCTGAGGTAGCAACTTACAAATCTTATGCTTCTATGAGAGTTGATATTTTGAAGGATGAGGGCAATATTAGTGGTAATAAATACAACCTAGAAGAAGAAGCTAAAGATACATCAACAGTATCTATAGCTCACTCTAACTGGCCAACTGATAATGAAAGTTTTGAGAAAAAACATTTAACTAAATATTTAATAGTAGAAAAAGATCCTAAAAATGAAAAGTTACCATTTAAAATTGTTTATTCTACAGTTTATCCTATAGACAAGACTATCTTAAAGAAAATTGTTAAGTCAGATTTTCAACCAATATATCAAGTAGAAGAAAAGTATAAGAAAATAAACTACTCAGAAGAAAATAATAAACCAATATCAAAAAAAACTATATTAGAACGAGCTGAAGAAGTAAAAGCAGATAATAATAAGGCTCTTATAACTAAGTATATTGGAATAGGTGGAGTAACCCTTGGCCTTTTAGCCCTATTATACTTCTTAAAAAAGAAGGGTGGATCTAAGGCTATATTAGACAATATAGAAAAAGCTAAAAAAGATAGGGAAGAATCCAAAAAGATAAAAGAAAAAATTAAAGCAGAACAACAAAAGGCTAGGGAAACAGAAGAACAAGCCAAAAAAGAAAAGGCTCAAACTGATGAACAAGCGAATAAACAAGAAGATAAAACAGAAGTTAAATATTGTCAAAACTGTGGTGCAAAGCTACAAGCTAATGATAAGTTCTGCATTTCTTGTGGAACAAAAATTGATAGAGATAGGTAATTAAATATAAGAATTTAAACTAGGTAGGCTAAGTCCTACCTAGTTTTTTTCATCTACTGCAAAAAAGAAGTATATCTGAAGGCTTGTCTGAAATAATTTAGGCTTGCCTTCTTTTTTGTTTGCTTGGTTTGATATGCAATCTGAAGCCCTGCTTACTGGTCAACTAAAATATAAAATAGGTTAACTACAAAGGCAGGCAAATAGGACTATTTACTTACTGTTTTTTCTGGTTTTTTAAAAGTCACCTATAAGATAGGGAGTTCCTGGCACGGTTCGCCAGTTTCTTGATCATAAATTCTAATATTTAAGACAAGTCCTAATGTAAACGCTATCCTTAATAGCACCTAAAAATATATTAGACAGAGCCATATCAAGATAAATCGCAAAAAGAAAAGACTAGACTAAGCCCTGCCAAACCAAGCAGGCACAACATTTCTTTTTGCTGGTAAATGTCTATATGTAAGTAGGTATCTGTCAAGGTAAATCCTAGCATAGAAGTCCAACTTTTCTTGATTACTACTAATATTAGACGAAAGGAGTGGAAAAATTGAAGAAGATATTTTTAATATTTAGTTTATTTTTCTTTGCTATCTTTATAGTTTCTGCCATTCTTCTTTTTCCAAGATTAAAGACAAGGATAGAAGCTCATATAGAAGATAAAAAGATTCAAAGTATATTAGAAGATAAGAAACCAGAAGATAAGACTATTGAAAATCAAGAAGAAAACAAAGACCTAGAATTTAAGAACAGGATAGATGAACTTAAAAAGATAAATAATGACCTAGTAGGGATTATACATATTCCAAGTGTGGATATAAAGGAACCTATTGTTCAAGGGAAGGATAATTACTTCTATTTAAAACACCTCTTTAGTAAAAAGAGGAACAACTTAGGGGCAATCTTTTTAGATGTTAATAATAAGAAGGATTTTTCTGACAATAATTCTATTATATACGGACATAGGGTTAGATCTGGTCTTATGTTTCAAAATCTAATTAAGTTTAAGAAGAAAGATTTCTTTGATAACAATAAGGATGTCTATATTTACACAGATAAGGGTATTCTTCATTATGAAATCTTTGCAGTTTTAAATAAAGGAGCTAGTTTTCCTTATAGGACTCTCAACTTTAATAGTAGTCAAGAAATGCAGGAGTATTTTATAAACATAAGGCAAAACTCCAGATTTAATAGGGATATTGACTTGTTAGCTCATTCACATCCAAGAGTCATAGCTCTGTCCACTTGTGATTATGATTTCCAAAATCAAAGGTTAGTAGTATTTGCTAATCTAGTTGATGTTAAAACTTATTGAGGTGATTATATTGAATAATACAAAATCTAAACTTATAAAGACCTTATCCTTTACCTTCCTTATCCTCTTATCTCTTTTACTAGTCAAATGCTCACATACGACAAACACTAAAGAGCCACAGGAACCAGATAAATTCACAGTAAGAGAAGATGGAAGCTATCTACCTGAAGAAGAAGTAGCCAAGCGAAAGGAAGAAGCTACAGAATTTTACTCAAATCCAAAAAAAGAGATTATGGAAGATTCTGACGCTCAATTTATTGTAGGAGAGGTTCAGAAACTTGCTAATAGCTTTAAATTTACAGACCTTGAGGCAAAGATTTCTGAAAAATCTAAGAACTTTAATTCAACTGAATCTCCAGCTTTTAATAAGATTTTAAAACCAATCCAAGATGATGCAGTTTTATTGGCAAATATTGAGGATTTTTCTCCAACTGAAAGCCTAGAAGATTTAAAAAAGTGTAAAGACTTATTTAAAGACCTACAGTCTAAGGAAATGCTATTTTATGGCTATTTATCTCTACCTATGTCTAAGAGGGCTTATCTCGCTCAAGATCAAGATTCAGTAGTACCAGACATCAAGGCTCCCATATCCTCAGATCCAACCAATCAAACCTTCTCTTTCCTAAATAATGGAGAGATAGTTAGGTTCAAGATAGCTATAGACTATGACAAGAAGGAATTAATTGGGATCTATCCTGAGAGTGATAAAGATAAGGATAAGTTTATAAAGGTTAAAGACTACCTAGACTTTTATTATAGGAACCAAGACCAAGAAAGGGTGGTATAAATGCTGAAGAAAATTTTTAAAAGACAAGCTAAAGATAAGGATAGGTTAGAGCATAATGATATGAGTGGGGATATGGGTTATATACTAGAGGAAGAAGAACCTTCTTTTAACCAAAGAAGGGTAATTATTATAGCTCTAGTTATTATGCAAATTATAATTGGATTAATAAATAGCCCCATTTATTCCCTCATATACACCACTATCTTACTTGTCATCTTTTATAAATACTTAACAAAAAACTACTTAGATGTAATCTGGGTGGCTACACTTACAAGTGCCTTATCTATCCCTCTATCTACCTTGGATAAATCTCCCCTTCCTATATTAGGACTATCAGCTATCTTATTTTATGGCTTATATTTAAGACTATATAATTCAGAAGATGAACAAGCTCTTATGTTTTTTATAAGGTTAAAGGAGATGTTAGGTAAGAGTAAGGAGGATGGGGAGAGTGGGGAAGATGAGATTGAGAATGGGGTAAGATTATGCTACAACGCTGAAAATAGAGAACCTGTCTATTTGTATGATGAAGATAGGTTCCTCCACATGTTAATTTTAGGGCCGACAGGTTCAGGTAAGACTTCTCAAATTATCCTACCTATGATTAACCAAGATTTAAAGAGGGGTAAGGGGATAACAGTTATCGAACCTAAAGGTGATTTGGCTGAAAAGGTCTATGCTATGGGTAAAATCTACAACAGAGAAGTTATATTCTTTGACCCAGCTCATAAGGATTGTCCATACTTTAATCCCTTGTATGGCGATGAAGTGGATGTAATCGAAAATATTGCCAACACCCTTAAAATGTTATCACCTGGTTCTTCTGAATACTTTGTCAATATGAATGACAACTTAACTAGGAACTCTGTAAAAGTCTTAAAAAGACTATATGACAATAATGCTATTATTATAAACTTATATAATCTTATCTGGAATGTTAATGGAATAGGTAAGAAGATGATTACTGAATTTCAAAAACTATCTCCAGAATCTACTGATATTGAAAAGGAAAATGCTGAAATTGCCTCTTGGTTCTTGGGAGATTACTTTAATGAAAAGTCAAAGACTTACGAGCATTGTTCTGGTGTAAGATCTCAAGTCCAAAAGCTAGTATCTAACAAGTATCTTAGAAGGATTTTAAATCCACCATCAGGACAATCTGATATAGACTTTACAGATGTAATCGAAAACGAGAAAATATTAGCTATTTCAACAGCTCAAGGTGTTTTAAGAGATTTGTCCAGATACCTAGGTTACTTTATTATCCTTAACTATCAATCATCAGTATTCCGTAGACCTGGTGATGAAGATTCCAGAGTCCACCACTTTTTGTATATAGACGAATTTCAAACCTATGCCAATCCTGGCTTCTCCGATATGCTTACCCAAGGTCGTTCCTATAGGGTTGCCTCGACCCTAGCAACACAAAATAGGGGGTTAATCGGGATGAATAGTGGGTTTGAAGGTAAAGCCTTTACTGAACTTGTATCTACCAATGCTAGAAATCTAGTCCTATTTCCAGGTATGAACGCCCTAGATGCCAAGTATTATTCAGATGAGTTTGGCGAATATGTGAAAAGAGATACACAAATCTCCCTATCACAAAACAAGTATGATTTATTCCCATATAAGTCAGCCAAGGAAACTATAAGAGAAACTGAAAAAGTTGAAAGGTCTTTTTCTCCTTCTGACTTGATATATCAACCCTTTGGAACAGTTCACTATAAGATAATACAACAAAACTCCCTTCAAGCACCTGGTAGGGGTTTAATCAAGTTTATTCCAAAAGACTTAAATGAAGATATTAAGAAACTTATTAGGTCTTATAGAAGTAAAAATGATGAAGAAATTAATAGGGGAGAAGAAGTAATTGAAGAAGTGGTAGAAACAAGTGTTGACCCTCTCGTATATCTAACCCAACAAAATAAAGAAGAAGGCATAGAAGATGAAAGTTTTCTATTGTATGACAATAATAGGGAAGATGTATTTGAAGATAACATTGAGCGTCAAAACAATAAAGATGAGATAGGAGAAATGGGAGTTGAAGATGAAGATGAGGGTGAAGAAGAAGTAATTCAAGATAATAATGAAATAGAAGAAGGTTATGAAGATTTAGAGGAAGAAATAAATATAGAAGAAGATATAGATAATGCAGAAGAAGATATGAATAAGATTGAAGAATCTAATGATGTAGACGATTTATATGATGACTTGATGTAATACCTTGCTTTTACTAACAAAAAATAATAGAAGGCTGGCTTGAATTGAGAAAGATTTGGGCTGGTCTTATTTTTTGTGCTTATTTTTATATAGGGTTTATGAAGTTAATTGGGCTAAGTTTGGAATGGCCTTTAAAAAATAATATGGATTAGGCTGAATTAAGGATAGCGTTTACATTAAGACTTGTTATAAAAGTTACATATTATTGCTGCTTTTGATATTATTAAGTTTTTTAGATTTTATATTGGGGATTGAGGGTTGAAGGGAGGGGTGAAGAAAAAAGCCACCAAGTCTTAGGCCTGTAAACATCAAGCCTCATTCATACTTTTTTCTTAGTAGATGCAGATAGGTGTTATGAAAATTTATTAATAAAAATTAACTAAGATATAAGTCTAAATTTGATTTATTAACAAGGCATTTTCTTAAAAATATATATTAACTTGTCTACTAGATAAGTTAACAGCTAATATATTGCCAATTTTGTGCGATTACAACAATCGTAAGTATAAAAAAAATAGGAGGAAACAAACAAATGAAGATGAATCAAATTCTTAGTGAAGAAAAGGCAAGATTATTAGCGAAGGATTTTACAAGATTTGTAGAAAGTATGGGAGTCAAAGCTATGCTGGACTCTTGTGTAAGTTGGGATGGTATGTACTTAACCAACCTTTTCAACAGAAGTTATATAGGTTTTTCGGGATATTTTGACTGCAGAGGTTATGTGTTTTTAATTAACACTACTGGTGATGAGATTATTGTCAATAGTTTTGATGAAAGCTACAGGGTACTTTTACACTCTGATTATAGCTTTATGATCTTTGAATATTTTCAAAAATTCTTTGAAAGCAATATAGCTATTGCTGTATAAGCTTAGGCATAATTACTGGATTTTTCTGGTAATTATGCTTTCTTTACATAAGACTTGTGATTTAGCCACTTGCAGGGTGTCTGGAGTTTATTATCATTTAAGTAGGTAGGAATGTAATTAAAATAAATAAGAATAAAATATGATATAATATTTTATAGAAAATGGAGGAAATAATGACTAATAAAGACATACCAGTTATTGAAAAGTTTAATTTAGAAAATCGAAGATATATTGGTAGTAAGGCTAAAATATCTCAATGGATTAAAAATTTAATGGAAGAAAATACTACTGGAGAAACACTATTTGATGTTTTTGCAGGAACTGGAATAATTTCTAAAGAATTATTAGATAGGTATAATCACATAATCATTAATGACTTCCTCTATTCAAATAACATTATTTATAAAGCTTTTTTCTCAAATGAAAGTTATGATGAAAAGAAACTTGACTTAAAGTGCGAAGAATTTAATCAGATCAAAAGTAATTCTCTTGATGATGATTATTTTGTAAATAATTATGGAAATAAGTTTTTTAGCCAAAAAGACTGTAGAATTATAGGCGAAATAAGAGAAAAAATTGAAAGAGATAAAGAATTAAATGAAAAAGAAAGAGGTATTTTAATAACATCTTTAATGTATTCAGCAGATAAAATAGCTAATACTGTGGGTCATTATGATGCCTATAGGAAAAAAATTGATTTAAAAGATAGGTTTGAATTTAAGTTAATTAAACCACTAGATACTCAAGGCAAAAAGATAGAAATTTATAGAGAAGATGCTAATAAACTTGTTAAAGAAGTTAAATCAGATGTAGCCTTTATAGACCCTCCTTATAATTCAAGACAATATGAGAGATTTTACCACTTATTAGAAGGTATAGCTAAATGGGATAAACCAGAACTAAGTGGAGTAGCTATGAAGCCTGAACCTGAAAATATTAGTGAATATTGCAAAGTATCAGCACCACAAGTTTTTGATGATTTAATAAGTAATTTAGATACTAAGTATATTGTGGTAACTTACAACAATACTTATAATTCAAAAAGCAATAGTTCAAGAAATAAGATTACCCACGACCAAATATTAGATAGTTTAAACAAGGTTGGCACAACTAAAGTTTTTGAAAAGGATTATAGATTTTTTAATGCTGGGAAAACTGACTTAAAAGGTCATAAAGAGTTTGTTTTTATAACAGAGGTTAGATAATTATGGAACAATTAAATATTCTCAAATTAGATCCCGATGTAAAATTAAATAAACATGAAATAGTTCGTTCTCCTTTATTTTATGTAGGAGATAAATATAAACTTATGCCTCAATTAAAAGAGTTATTTCCAAGAAATATAAGAAATTACTATGATGTATTTTGTGGTGGGGGAAGTGCTTCTATAAATGTAGATGCGAAAGCTTACTATATGAATGACATAGATAGTAATATCATTTCTTTACATTCTCATTTACAAAAGAACTCTCCTGAGATAGAGAAATTCATTGAAAGAATGTATGCCTTAATAAAGGGATATGGTCTAAGCCACTCTGAAATCTCTGTTGATGAAAAATTAGAAGAACTGAAAGAAGAATATAAAAAGACATATTTTTCTAAATATAATAAAGAGTCTTATTTAAAATTACGAGAAGATTATAACAAAGATTTAAAAAATATAGATCTATTATATCTTTTATTAATTTATGGTTTCAATCACATGATAAGGTTCAATCAAAAAGGAAAATTTAACCTTCCAGTAGGAAACCTTGATTGGAATAAGAATGTTACTGAATCTTTAATTAACTATTCTGATTGGGTTAATTCTCATCGAGCAATTTTTCTTCATAATATGGATTTTGAGGCATTTGTTGACTCAAAAAATATCAAGACTAATGATTTTGTCTATTTTGATCCACCTTATTTAATAACTTTTAGTGATTATAATAAATTATGGAATGAAAAAGAAGAAAAAAGACTTTATGACTTATTAGATAAGTTAGACGCTCAAGGTATAAAATGGGGATTATCCAATATGTTAAATCATAAAGATAAATTTAATGAAATATTATATACATGGGCTAGTAAATATAACATTTATAGTATAAAAAGTAATTATATTTCAAGATTTGATAATACTATCAAGACAGACTCCAAGGAGGTGTATATTACAAATTATGAGAAAGGCAGAACATAAACCCTTATCTTTTTCAACAACTATGAGAAATCCAGAAAGGATTGTTCATTTTATTGGATGTATTAAAGAATTTGAAGGTGAAATTTTAACAAATTCAGTAATTATATCCATTGTTTCAAAAGTTATTAAAGATAAGCTTTATAAACCAATGTATATTAGTAGAACAAGCTACTTAAACTCTATTTTTAATGATGAGGCTGAAGTCTTTACAGATGAACAAATTGAAGAAATAATTATAAATAGTCCTCAAAAACATAAAGAAGCAGGATTTCAAGAAGGTTGGCCAAGTAGATTTGACACCTGGTATAAGATTTGTAAAGAATTTGGATTTATTTATTATGAAATGGATAAACCTATAGAAATATCGCCTAGTGGTCATGTGCTTTGTGACGCTTATGCCAGTACATCTGAAAATTCTGGAGAAAAGATACAAAAGATATTTTTAAATGCTTTAGTTAAATATCAGACCAATAATCCTTTTAGAAAAAATGCTAATATAAATGCTCCTATACCATTACTTCTTAATGTTCTAAGATTGTTAAATCAAGATCCAAAATCTTCAGGAATATCAAGAAAGGAACTACCTTTTGTAACTTGTTGGAATAATAGTGACCATGAGAAATTGTATAAATTTATTATTAATTTTAGAAGTAAATTTGGATATAAGGCTAGTGATGAAGTTGTATATGAAGAATGTCTTAAACTTTTACAAAGTAACAATAGAGTAAGATTTAAGATGAATCAAATTACAAAAGAAGGTGTAGATGACCTAATTAGAAAACTAAGAATTACAGGTTTGTTTTCTTTAAGAGGTAGGGGAAGATTCATTGATATAAACAAACTAGAACTTGATACTGCAAATTATGTAATTAGTGAATATACTGACTTCAAAACCTTTAAAAATAAATATGACTTCTATACTTATATGGGAACATTAGATCCTATAATTATAAAAACACGAGATATTGAAATTAGTAATGTTGATGAAATAAGAATAAATGCTTTAAAAGAATTTGCTAAGGAATATCCACTTCCAATTATTTATGATGAGCTTAAATGTCTGCAAATTAAAAAAGCCTCAAAGGATGAGTATTTAAAATTAATTGAAGAACCAACAAGGTTAGAGTTTTTAATAAGTCTAGTCTTAATACAAAAATATCCTCATTATGATATAAAGCCAAATTACGCTATAGATGATGAGGGCAACCCTACTTTTACAGCTAAGGGTGGAGTGGCAGATATTGAAGTTTATGATACTAATATGGACTCTTTAATTGAAGTTACTCTAATGAGGGGAAGGGATCAGTCTATTGCTGAAATCCCTGCTATTACAAGACATCTTAAAGAACAAAAGGAAAAATCACAAGAAAATGATGTTTTTTCTGTTTTCATAGCTCCACATATTCATGCTGATACTATCTATATGTGCAGATTTACAATGTTCCAAGAAAAACTTGGTATATATCCATATAATATAAGTGATTTTGTTGATAAAGTAGACAAAACAAAAGAAATATCAGAGTTAAAATATGTTGTTTAATACAAAATTAAAAAACCTCTTTTACTAAAAAACAAGGTAGAAATATTTCCTAAGACCATCTAGGATTTATGGCTGCCTTGTTTTTTATTAAACTCATTGACCCATATATAAAAGCGTAAAATAGCAAATCAAAAACATAAAATAGCTACATACCTTGCAAACACTAGATTAAAATTGACAGAAAATCTATTACATAAAAATCAAATAAAACCTTACTTTTAGAAAAGACCTAAAAAACGCTAAAATAAAAACATAAAAATCTATTAAGAAAATTTTTAGACCTCTCGAATGATAATAACATCATTCAGAGGTTTATTTTATTTTCCATAAATCTTAAATACTAGCAAAAAGAAAAGAAGTAGATCTAGCTTATATAAAAAAGTCCAGCTAGGTCTTTCTTTTTGCCAGTAGATGAAAAATGAATATTAGCTTTATTCAGCTTGATTACAATAAACAAATAATAAGAAATTAGGAGGACTACAATATGAAGGGAAAGTTTATTTTAACTTGTAAAAACTACAAGGAAATCTTAACAGATTTTGAAATTCTAGTAATAGACAAGGGTGTTTATCAATTAATTGATGATTGTAATTATTGGAGTGGATTATTTAATCTAAATATGGACTGTCAATTTACAAGCTTTGTTGGTACTTTTTGTTATCGAGGCGTTTATTTTGATATAGATACATCAGAAGATAAGGTTATTTTAAGACAAAATGACAAGTTTATCGAAGCTGTTGCTGATAGTGATTGTATTGACATTATTTACGAACACTTTAAGAGTAATTACGAATTTCAAATGAAATGGAAAAATGGTAGATAAGGTTAAAATTTTTAGTGATTACATATTATTGTATAAACTAAAAATCTTGCAAAACAAAAAGAAAGTAGGAAATATTATGCTAAAAGATTTGTTTATAACAAGAAATATGGACTATTTGAAAACTGCTCAGGCTGTTTTTGATTATATTAATTACAACATTGACAGAGGTATTTTTTCAATGCCTATGCCAAGCCTAGTAATGCTAAATAGGACTTATAAAGAAACTAATAAGCTAATGGTCAAAATGCTTAAAAAGCGTGGAATTAAAGTAGAAACTGTTAACAATACAGACTACATTGTTATTTAATATGGGAGGATACAAGTATGAGAAATTATTTTAACAAGATAGCAATTATGGGGAAAGCAGGTGCAGGAAAAGACTTAGTAGCAGACTATCTAAAAATTTGGCACGGCTATGAAAAGTTTACCTTTGCTGAAGACTTATATGAAATTTGCCAAGATTACTACAATATGGAAACAAAGGATAGAGCTTTGTTACAAGATGTAGGAGTAAAGATGAGGGAAGTAGACAGTAATGTCTTTGTAAACAGACTTTTCAACAAGATGAAAGACTATGAATCAGATAAGATAGTTGTTTCAGATGTAAGATTTATCAATGAATATAATGCTCTTAGAGATGCTGGATTTATCTTTCTTAGAGTAGAGGCAAGCCTTGAAACAAGAATAAAAAGAATCCAAGAAAGAGATCATATTGAAGTAGATGAAGAATACATCAATAGAATACAAAACAACCCTATTGAAACCCAATGCGACTCTCTTCCAGCTATAAGGGTTATTAACGAGGAAACCCTTGATTTTAATAGTGATGAATTTAAACTATTCGATTACTTAGATAGACTAGTATATTTTGAAGATATGGATAAAGAAGTAAGCGAAAAAGAATATCTAATGCGTTATGAAATTGAACTAGATAAGTTCGATTATTTCTGGAAAGATTTCTTATTAGATAAATATGGTTTAGAAGATGAAGAAATTATAATCAATGATTACAGGTTATTTGATTACCTAATGGATTTTACAATAAGAGTATCTATCTTTAATACTGAAGATAAGGATGACTTATTAGTATCTTATGTGCTTGATGCCGTAAGAGATGAAGAAAACTTTGGTAAACTAACTTATGCGTTTTACAAGGAACTCATTAAAAAGAATATTCATCTATCAGATAAGGTAACTAAAGCTATGGTTATTGATGAAGATTTTAGAATAAAACTTCTAACAAATATCATTAAGTCAATTAACAAGAAAGTAACAAAGGCTTACCAAGAAAAGAAAGAAAAAACAGAAAAGCCAGAAATGAACTTTACTGAAGAAATGGATTTAGCCTTAGATACAGACTTAAACTCTATAATTTTCAAGAGTAATAATATACCTAGTGCTGATGAACTTATGGCAGACCTACTTAAGGGTGTCCTATGATTAAGCATAGGATTGAAAAAACCCTTTAAACAATTTTATATGACTCATCTAGCACGCCTAGAAGGAGATCCTGGAAACGTCTAACAACTTAGTTAGGCGTTTCTTGTTACATACCCAAAAACCCCTCTATTTTCCCAAGAAACCCCCATTCATTATCCTATTCTTTATCTTCCTATTCCTTAAAATCTCAAGGGTATCTACCTTTAAATCCTCTTTTAATTCGATAACCGACCATTTATCTACTGTTAATCTATTTACTATATAGGTATCTCTAAAGATTTTAGCATTAACCTTCTTATACTTACTTATACCTGACCTATCTCCGATCTTTTCTAAGATTTTTTGTATTCCTCTAGGTGTTAAACGCTTAGAGGTTTTTCCTTTGTTGGAGATAAAGAGGGATATTTGGGGGTTAAAGAGGGATAGGTAAGCCTTTAGGGTTTCTATGGTATCATCTCTTAGCTTTACCTCTCTTATACCTTCTTCATTATGAATCTTTAATAAGGCCCCCCTTCTAGGAGCTATATCTTCTCTATTAAGATTAGCAAGTTCCTGCAAATTTAAACCAGAATCTCTTAGAAGTTTGATTATTAACCTATTTCTCAAGGCATATTTTCCATAAGCTGATTTTAGTAATAAATTTACTTCACGGTCAGTCAAAATAGGGTAAGATTTATCTTCTTCTAACAAGTCTAAATCTATGCCATAAACCCTCCTAAAGACTCTTATTTTCTTGTTTATAGTCGTTGGCTTGTTGTGATTATTAAGATGAGAGATATAAGAGAGAAGGGAGGGGTAGGTTGGGTTGTTATTAGAAAACTTTTCAAAGTCTTTTATTAAATATTCTTCAGATTTCTTGATTTTTCCCTTGATAAGTATAAGTTTTTCCATTATAATCTCCTCTTTTTATATGCAATAAATCATAAAATTTTTAAATTAAGAATTACATAGTTATTTCATACTACGTAATTCATATAAGAAGATTTTATCAAATTTTGTCGCACCTAGGAAGGGGCATTTACTAGAAAAAAGAAGGGAAGTCAAGAGATATTTGCTTATTTTTATAAGGCCCTCCACCTTCTTTTTTCTTGGTAGATGTTTTCTAGCCTGATTCCACCGATTACAAGCTATATAGTCATATTCACCCAATTAGACTTGATTACTACCTATATAAATTAAGAAAAAAGTAGTAATCAATTACAAGGTGAATACAAAGAAAGGAATGACTATTATGTTAAAAATTAAAAGAAATGAAAGTATCAATTTACAAATTGGCGATTACCTAGACCTATCTAAAGACGGAGTTATCTCTTATACTGAAAATCCTATGTATAAGGGCAATAATAATACCTGGTTAAATCAACCCGATAGACTAATACTTGGTAAAACGCCTATTGATGAAAGGTTTGCAAATCGTAAGAATTTAAAGGCTGTTGTCATAGATATAAGTGACGAGGAAATAACCTTAGAACCTTTATTCTACGCAGATTTGCATAGACACTCAGGCTATTCTTTATTAGATGGTTCTAATAAGATTGCTGACTTGGTAGAAAAGACAGAATATGTAGGAGCTTTAACTGACCATGGAAACTTATTTGGTATGCTAGACTATTATAAGTCTATGAAAGCAGCCAATAAACAAGCTATCATTGGTATGGAAGCCTACTGTGAAACTATTGACGGAGAAAAGAAATCAAATCACTTGATTCTCTTGGCAAAAACTTACAAGGGTTATCAAAACCTTGCAAAACTCAGTTCTTTATCCTATCAAAAGGATCACTTTTACAGGAAACCTCATGTAAATTATAATGACCTAAGAAAATATTCAGAAGATATTATATGCTTGTCAGCCTGCATAGGTGGGGAAATACCACAAGCTATACTTCATGAAGAAAATCTAGGCAAGGCAACTGAAATCGCAAGTGCTTTGAAAGAAATATTTCAAGATGACTTTTATCTTGAAATCCAAAGACATAATTTAGAAGAAGAAAAGATAGTTAATCCAGCTATAATGACTATTGCTTCTCTTTTAGATATTAAGGTTGTTGCAACAAGTGACTCTCACTATACTCTTAAAGAAGATTATAAGGCTCACGAAATCTTATTAGCTATTGGAACTAAGTCAACTTTAGATGACCCTAATAGATATTCTTTTAAGGGCGAAGATTATCACTTAATGGATTCTTTTGAATTTTCTAAGAAGTATGCTGACATACCTGAAGTCTTAGACAACACTTTAGAAATTGCAGAAAAATGTAAAGATTTTGAAATTGAACTTGGCAAGATTAAAATGCCTAATTTTAAAATACCTGGAGATGACCAATCTAAGGATGCTAAGATTAAGTATCTAAAGAAACTTGTCTTTGAAGGTTATAAAAATCGTGGCTTAGACATTAACAACCAAGTTTATATTAATCGAATCAAGAAAGAATTAGAAGTTATTATATCAATGGACTTCGTTGAATACTTCTTAATAGTTGGAGATTATATCAACTGGGCTAAAAATCATGGCGTTGCAGTAGGACTAGCTCGTGGTTCAGCAGCTGGAAGTTTAGTAACTTATTGTTTAAATATTACTGGACTAGACCCAATTAAGCACAACCTACTATTTGAAAGATTTTTAAACAAGGAAAGAGTATCTATGCCAGATATAGATACTGACTTTGACTATGAAAAAAGAGAAGAAGTTATTGATTATGTAAAATCTCTTTATGGTGAAGATCATGTTTCTAATATTATTACCTTTGGTACCCTAGGTGCCAAAATGGTAGTTAGAGATGTGGCTAGAGTTCTAGGTTATGACTATGAACTTGGAGATAAAATATCTAAGGAAATCCCAGAAGATCCAAAGATGACTATTGACAAGGCATTAGAAGTCAACCCAGAACTTCAACTTATGTATAACTCTGACGAGGAAGTTAAGGAAATAATCGACTATTCAAAAAGATTAGAAGGGCTTCCAAGACACGCCTCTAAACACGCTTGTGGAGTAATAATTGCTGATAAGGCTGTTTCTGAGTATATTCCAGAGGCAGTTATTAAAGACAAACTTGTTACTCAAGTTAATATGATTGAGTGCGAAGATTTAGGTCTATTAAAAATGGACTTCCTAGGTCTTAGGACTATGACAGTTTTAAGGTCAAGTATTGAATCTATTAACAAAAATGAAGGTCTTAACTTATCTTATGAGACTATTCCCTTTGACGACCCTTATGTTTACTCATATTTATCAAAGGGTCATACAGAAGCTGTCTTTCAACTAGAAGGCACAGGTATGACTGAAACTATTAAGGCTTTGTTATATGATGTAGATGATAAGATTAAGGTTATTGAAGATATAGAAGATGATGAGGAAAGAAATAAGGCTCTCAAAGAGTTAGGAGAAGAATGTTTTTCAAGGGTTGTAGCTGGTGTATCTCTTTATAGACCAGGCCCTATGCAATTTATTCCTCAATATATAGAAGGTCTAAAAGACCCTTCTAGCATAGTATATGACCACCCAAGCCTTGAACCTGTTTTGAAAGAAACAATGGGGCTTATGGTATATCAAGAACAAATTATGCAAGTTGCACAGGTTTTAGCTGGTTATACATTAGGTGAAGCTGATATACTTAGACGAGCAATAGGTAAAAAGAAGTTAAAAATCCTAGAAGAACAAAAGGATAACTTTATCAAGGGTGCTATTAATAACAATGTAGCTAAAGAAGTAGCTGAAAAAGTCTTTGAAAAGATAGTTTACTTTGCCGATTATGGTTTCAATAAATCCCACGCTGCTGCTTATGCTTGCTTGGGTATGCAAACAGCTTGGCTTAAATATTACTATCCAGTAGATTTTATGGCTATGAACCTAAACTCATTTTTTAATGACCCAGATAAACTAACTTACTACCTAGGTCAATGTCTATTAAATAATATCAAGATTCTTCCACCAGATGTAAACAAATCTTCCCTAAGATTTGAAAGATATGATGATAAGATTATCTTTGGTCTACAAGCTATCAAAAACTTGGGTAAAGCCTCTGAACTTATTATTAAGGAAAGAGAAGAATACGGTGAATTTAAGGGTTTCCAAGAGTTCTTTGACAGAATGTCTATTAGAAGAAAGATTACAACTAAGAATGTTGAATCTTTGAATTTTGCTGGTGCCTTTGATAATTTTTCAAAGAATCGTCAGGCAAGGGCTAGTATTATTAAAGACTTGTCAAAATCTGTTAAATCAAGAAAAACTCGTAAGACTTTAAACTCTCCTTGGCTAGAAGATCTACCTGATAATGAGTTTGAAAAGTATAATATAGAAACACCAGATGTAAATGAGTTTAATGTTAAGTTTAAACTTAAAATGGAAAAAGAAATCGCAGGATTTTATGTTTCTGGACATCCTTTAGATTTATCAATTTATGATACTTCTTTATGTGATAAGCTAGAATCTTTAAACCTAGTTAATTCCTTAGTCACAACAGGTGAGGGTAATAAGGTTTGGATTAAGGGTATAATCACAGATGTTAAAACTTTCTACACTAAAAAATCCAATGAACCTCTCATGATTTTTAAGATTGAAGATCAATATGGTCAATTATCAGCAGTTTGTTTTAATAAACAACTAGGCGTAAATATAAGCTATATATATGAGGGTAGCATTGTTTTAGTTGAGGGTACTTACCAAGATGGAGATTATGGTAGACAAGTTATAGTAGACTTAATCTATGACTTAGAACAATATGTAAGTCAAAACAAAAATAGAAATAAGGTTGTATCATTGAAGATCACCTGCAATTCCGATAAAAAGACTATGTTAGCTATTGTTGATAAATACAAGGACAGTAATTCTCTTACAGACTTTTACTTACTTGTAGGGAATAGGACTTTTAAAGTACCTATGAGGGTTGACATAGATAGTTATGGGTTAAGGCAGGAACTATTTGACAACTTTGGTGAAAAGTACAATCTACAAGCTATTTAAAAAAATCAAGCTCCTTATGAAAATAAGGGGCTTTTTTGATATAATAAAAAAGAAGGCAGACCTTACCTACATAGCTAATATTATTTACACTTCTTTTTTACAGTAAATGCCTTTGAAATATTATATAAATAAGGGTGAAGTGCTTGTTAACATTTAAAGACTTGTTTGCCTTTGTCTTAATCAAAAGATACGGCTTAACAATGGCAAATTTAAAAAATGAAGAATTAAACGATGATTACAATAGGGATAAAGCTAAAAAATTCTTTAAGCGTATGTATGAGAACTTTGTTAAAGATTATAAACAGGATATTTATAAACCAATAGATATTATAGACTATAAGGAAAATAGGCTAATAGGAGCTACTTCATATACTAAGGATATAAGAGATTTCTTAAACCTAATAAATAAAGCAGAAGAAACAGAAACTAACAGTATAGATATATATTCTTTAACAGAACTAGAAGAAAAGACTATCTTAGATACTGATTTCGTTTTTGATTTAGATACCTCTGATATAAATATAGACACCTATATAAATGAACTAGACTTATTTGAAGAAGGTAAAATATATGATTTTTTAATCAGTCTATCTAAAAATGAGGAATTTAAGGCTTTCTTTAAGGCTGATATAAGCCAAGATAACTTATACAAGATACTAACTTATATAATTAGCTTAGATGAAAATTCCTATACCATATCTCAAGAATATAAGACATCTAATTTTACATTAAGACCTATGAAACATCTTTTGTATCCAGAATGGACATTTGATAGCAATAACAAGGCTTTGTTTTGTGATTTAGATAATAGGGGAATAGAGCCATTTTTAGACCTCTTTTATGATACCTATAACCTATATATCAAGCATATCTTTTCTAAGAAAGTCCTTTATGGAATAATAGTGCAGACAACAAGCGTTCAAAACATAGGTTTTGATAAATTTAATAATGAGAATTTTTATTTAAAAGATATTAAGGATAATTACAGCATATTAAGAGAAAGAACTTATGAAAAGTTTATCAAGTTATATAATATAGTAAGCTTTGATGAGTCCTTTATAAAAAGTGTTATAAATGGGAATACGACCTCCAGATATTTGCAATATGGCAGGCTTAATGCCAATAAATACAGGATTTTGAACAATATTCTAAAAGATGTAAAAATATATGAATTATGAGAAAAATCACAGATTTAGTCACAAAAGTTTTATTTTGTGACTAAATTTTTGTAGTCTTATAACCCCCTACTTGAATATTTAGACCATAAAAAAAGAGCCTTCATAGGCTCTTTTGACTTTAAGAAACACAAATATAAGCGTCTACTAGAGTTAATACTCGATCTTCTAAACTGTTAATCCAGCGTAAAAAGTATAAATAAGATTGTAAACATATTTCAGTTTTTTCACCTTTAACTTGTATTACTTTTACATCTGCAAATTTACTTATACCAAAGGGTTCAAAGAAAATTTCCATCTTATCTGCATCGACAAAATCATTAAAATCTAGCTTTTCGCTCTTTTCTTTAAATTCCTTATAATACTTTTCTAAGTATTCCCTAGCTTGTGCTTTATTAAATTTAAAAGTCATTTCATCTTGGTTTATAACTTTTATTAAAGATTTGTAGTCTACTTGAAATTTATTCCAAGCCTCTTTTAAATCTTTAAAGTTGTTTACATATTCAACATTGTCTAATTGGCTTACATAGTAATCTCTAACATAAGATCTTTGACAATGATCATCCTTAAAGTCCTCGATTTTTTCTAAAAAATAACAATTAACCTTCATAATGTAGTCCTCCTAATTCTTGTTATACAACTAATTCTTTTACTTCTTATATATGTAATCTTTGATAATTTAAGAGATATTAACAAGCTCTGCCCTACATTTACTGTAAAAAGAAGTATATTGGGAGGCTTGTTTAAAATAAATAGGCTTGCCTTCTTTTTTTATCTTATCGTTCAATTTAATAGAATAATGTTGTATAATATTCTTGAAAGCGTTAGCTTTTGCTTTATTTTAAATTTAAGGAGGTTTTTATGAAAAAAAGCAAGAGAATTATTTCATTTTTCTTATCTTTACTAATATTACTTTCTACAATTAATGTATTTGCAGTAAGACACCCTGTAAAAGATATACCTTTAAATGGAATAATAGTAAATGACCATATCGTATATAGTGACGTATATCCTTATATCAAAAATTCTAGGACTTATGTACCTATCAGATTTATTGCTGAAGAATTAGGATATGATGTTAAGTGGGATGGTGCCAATAAAAAAGTCATAATGAAGAATGGCAACACAAATGTTGAACTTACTATTGGCTCAAACAAGATGAAAGTAAATGGTAAAGTTCTTACTTTAGACGCACCTGCTGAAATCAAAGATGAGAGAACTTTTGTACCACTTCGTGCAATCGCCGAATCTTTTGGTGAAAAAGTAGATTATTCTAAAGATTATAAGGCAGTATATATTGGTGATAATCCTGTATATAATAAAAACTACAAGGTAGTTTATTATTATGAAGGTGCTAATCCAGTAATTACTGACTATACAGTAAATATTGTTACCTATAGAGTAATAGGACAAAATGGTCAAATCATTCAAAATTGTAACAGTATAGCTAGTTTATTGACTGTAATATTTAATGATTTTGATAACTATAAAACAAGTGGAAGATCACAACTTGGTAATATTACAACTTATAAGACACTTAATACTTCTTCAAGTAATAAGGCTACAGTTAACACTAATAACCCAATTCGTATAGATAAGATTGAAGATTTTGGAAGTAATAATAATTCTTCAAATTCATCTTATGTAAACAAGAGTCAATCTTCTTATAATCAAAATCAAAGATATAAAGTCATAGACGATGATGAGGAAATAGTTGAGATATATCTTATTGGTATAGACTCAAATACTAAATTACCTACGGTTATTATATATACTGATGGAAGTAAGAAATATGTAAGCACACACGAAGAAGTTGAGGCAGAAATGGCAAGAATAAAAGCATTAAAAGAAGCTAGAAAAAACAGATATATAAAAAAAGCTGATGAACCTAGTGCTAGTTCTTATAATCTAAGTAATGATAGAAAAAGTTATGTTGATTATTTAAGAAGTAAAAACACAGATGCTTCAGATGTTTTATAATACGCTGATTTTTTAATATTTAAAACAATAAACCCTAGGATGAATAAAATCATCTTAGGGTTTTATTTTGTACTTTTTCATCTACTGCAAAAAGAAGTAATTTAGGAGGCTTGACCAAAATAACTTAGACTTGCCTTCTTTTTTGTTTGATTAGTTTGATATAGGTTTGAAACCCCACCTTTCTTCTGTTTTTAATAGACACCTCATAAGATAGAGGTGTTCCTGGCACGGTTCGCCATTTTCTTGATCATAAATTCTAACTTTTATAACTAGTCTGAAAAGTTACTCCCCTGTATATAAACATCTAAAAGTCGATAGATAATCCATATCTATCGTCAAATCTCCTTATATATTAAATTCTTCTAAATTTAAGCATATGTGCTTCCTTCCCTTCCCTTATAGGTGGAGTAGCGTAAACATAGTTAATAAGCTGATTCCAAGTTAGTAACCTTGTGTTTGTAATAACTTCATCTATTACTTCTGTTTCTTTATCGCTTAACCCCACATAATTTAAACTATCCTTATCTTTTCTTGGCTCAACTAAATATCTTACAGTTCCAAAGTTTGAGGTATCTTTTTTGAACTTTTATATCCTTATCTTGATGTAAAATATTATAAACATCTGATGAATAAGGCCCATAATGGTCAAAATACCAAGATATATTAGTCATTTGTGTCTTATATCTCGTTACATACTCCCAATCTATAAGATAAATTAGTTTTTCTATCCTAGTTATAGTCAGAATCTTGCTATAAGGATAAGTTTTAACAATATATAAAATTACATTTCTCAGCTTATCTTGTATAGTTTACCATCCCTTCTTTAGATTTTCAAAAGCTTGTCTTGTTTTCTACCTTATGTAATCCTCTAAATTTAGCCCTTTATAATAAAGATCCTTGGTTACAGACTCTGAAGTATTCTTGATATGATCATTATTCATGCTAGTTTTCTAATTTTTATGACAAGTTCAAATGTAAACGCTATCCTTGATTCAGCCTGATTTAAGTGCATAATCTAGTGCATATCAAAATAAGCACAAAAAAGAGGACTAACCAAGGCTGGTCGCCCTAGCTAATCCTCTACTCTTTTTTGTTAGTAGATGCCTCTACCAGTTTTTATAATCAGTATCATCATATCTATCAATTAGTTTACATAGTAAATCATTGTATTCATCAGAATCCACTTCAAACTTCTTTAAATTTCTCAATATCTGTTTATTCTTTGCTCTCATATTACCAAGAGGTTCTTGCTTTTTGAAGAAATTAGATTCTTTTTTTATCTTTTTATACTTATTATATTTATGCTCATTAACATATTTTTCAGTATATCTATATTCTCCCTGACAATACATAAGATTTATGATTTCTTCTCCAAATTCTTTTTCTAATTTATATAAGATAAAATCATTTATTTCTTGATATTCATAAGGTGGTAAGAAAAATTTATCATCTTCATAAGAGAAGGTTCTTAATATCTTAGTCTTATCTTTATTATATATATAAATCTTCTTAATACGCTCTAAGATATATACACAATAGAAAGTATCTGGGTCGATTTGCATAATCCTTAAATCATTCATTGGATATATATTTTTAACCTCTTTTAAACCTGCCCTATCATAATAACCTAGACTTGTATATTCTTCTTCTTCGTCACAGTATATATATGCAGGTTTTAAGCTGATATATTCAATATATTTTTCAGGTCTTTTATAATAATTTAGAGTTTTACGGCTTCTGACTCCTCCACCTAGGATTGCTTTCTTTTTTTCTTTATGTTTAGCAATTCTATTCTTGTTATATTTCTTTCTATTTTTAGTCTTAATATTATCTAGTATCTGTCTTTCTTCTTCAAATTCTTCTAAAAGTTCGATGTCTTGCATAATTTTGCTCCTTTCTTATGTCTTGCTATTCTAGGTAATCCCTTGAAATTAGCCACTTATAATGAAAAAAGCTAGTTATAATTAACTAGCCCTTCATAATTTGACTGATTGTCTTATCCATATCGTTGGCAGTTTGATTAGCTTCCTTGTTATAAGCGTTAATTTTAAAAACCATAGCACCTATAAGAGCTATACCAAATATTATTGCCATTATTATTTTTGTTTTGTAATTCACCATCATTTTGATTTCCTCCTATTTCTTGATAATCTATAAAAGGTAATCTAAGGCAATTTTTCAAATATAAAAAGGACTTAGCCTAAGCCAAGTCCTCTATTTTTTAATAATTAACATTTGGAAGGGTAAATAACATTGAGATAAACTCTGCTCTGGTTATATATCCCTTTGCCTTAAAGGTGTTATCTGGATAACCCTTAATACTTCCAAAGGCTACAAGTTTTTCTACTGAGTTAGCAAATTTAATATCTTCTTTGTCTTTAAATGTTAAAGACTTGTTAGTTTCATTAAAAAGGAAAGTTTTTTCTAACAATAGGGCAACTTCTTCTCTAGTAATCTTTTCATCTAAGTTACCTTCATTGATTAGGTTAGCTGGCACCCTACCCAACACAAAATCTACCTCTTCATTACCCCAATTAGTTTTATTAAAGGCTACATTTGTTCTAATAGTAGGTTTAATATAAGCTTGATTCATATTTTCAGCGTATCTACCTATAAAGGCAATTGCTTCTCTTTTAGTCATGTTATTGTCGGGTTTAAAAGTAGAGTCTGGATAGCCAGCTATGACACCCTTAGACACTAACGCTATAATCTTATCTTTTGCCCAATGCTTGTTAATATCTGTAAACATATTGATAGCGTTTTGGTAAGAAATTGCTTTTAAACCTACTTTTTTAACATTGACAGTAAATTTTCTATTATCTTTAATATCTACTAAGGTTAATTTATATTCTTTAGTTTTATCAAAATTAAATTTATAGTCTAATAAATAGTAGTTTTTATCATACTCAATATAGAATCTGTTTATATCAGCTTTATCTTTATTTTTAAATAAGTCATAACCAGTAAATTCATTTTTAGTAATTTCTACATTATCTTTTATTTCGTATTTATAATCTTTGTTGATTTTGTCTAAAACTAAAATAGTAAAATCAACTGTCTTATTGCTATCTTCTTTAGAAACATTAACCTTATATGAACCAACTTCGTCAAACTTTACAGAACTTGGCTCTTTAATAATAGTGTCGTTTATTGCAAATTCAAGTTCTCTTGAATTAAAGGAATCCCATGTTGATGTTAATAAAGATTTAAAGTTTTGGTAAAGGTCAATAGTTGAGTTTTTTCTAACAACTAATAGATCTTTCTTAGAATATCTGTCGTATTCATAATCGTTGTAATCTCTACCATTTTTTAGATTTAATAGAATATCTTTTACATATTCTGGAGCTTTGCCTACATTTAAAATAAAATTATCTTCGTTGATTCTAAATTCATAGGGCTTTGTATTTCCCTTATTATCAACAATCACGATTTGAACCCTTGAAGGAATGTCAACAGGAATCCTATAATCATTCTTATCTAATCTATCATATTTATTAAAATTATATTTTGTAAATAACTTGCTAAAATCTCCATTTTGACTGGAATTGTCCTTTTTATATGAGTATCCATACCCACAATCAGCAGAAATTGGTTTGAAATCTTTCTCATAAGAATATTTCCAGTATAGTGGAGTATTGGCAAGGGTAGACTTGTCTGGAAGGTTAATTACAATACCACCTTGAACTACATAAGCATAATTTATCTTTAATTCTTCTTTTGTTTCTTCTGGCTTCTTTACATCTGGCAGATTTTTTTTAATATTAAAAGTAGTTTTGTTAATATAATCTAGTTTTTTTGTTTCAGTATTTACTAGATATACTTCTACCTCAATATTTCCTTGATAATCTTTAGCTTTATCTATAACTAAAATTTTTAAATTATCTTTTAAGTCAATATAGTTAATAGTTTTTGTTTTTAGATTATCGCCTTTGATATTTAAAACCAATCCACTTCCTACGGATTCCTCTAATTTTGGAACTGTAAGAAATAGTCTATTATCTTCTTCTATTAGCTTAATATTTTTACTAACTTCCTTAACTTTGCTTAAATCTACTCCAGCTTCTTTAAAACTTTCAATTTTAATATCCTTTCTAATAAAATCGTCTAAGGTTTTTGGAGATTGAGCGTAGGTTAAGATTGGGGTAAAACTTGTTGCTAAGCAAGTTACAGCTAATAATTTTGTTAAATTCTTCTTTTGCATATAAGTTCCTCCTATAAAAATTTCGTTATGCTACTAAAGAGATATTTCCCTTCGTATCTTTTATAGTAATCCATTCAAAAAAGTAAAATATAGAAAAATATTGCTATTTTTAGCTATTTGTAATATTCTTGTAATAATCGCCTAAGCCAAGTACCGATAAAAAAGGTTCTGTAAGTTAATTTGTAGGGCGTAAGTAATTCTGCCCTTTTTATGATTTATATTGGCAGATAGTTAGATTATTTTTAGAATTCTGCTGTTTTAAACTTATGTTCTTGCAGCTAGGAACATATCCTTTTAAAAAATCCCTACCAATGAGATTCAAAAAAGAAAAAGACCAGCTGATTTATTTCTAAATCAACTAGTCTTCATATTTCTTTTTTGCAGTATTTGCCTCTATTTACTTGTAATATAATCTGATATTTTTTGAGCCAATACTGGTCTTTTTAATATTAAGTTAAGTTCTCTGGATTCTCCCGATTGTTCAACTCCAATTAACGACCCTGGACCTCTAAGTTCTAGGTCGGCTTTTGCTATTTCAAAACCATTAGTAGTTTTTTCCATAATTCTCAATCTGTCGGTTTCAGAATCGGATATTAATAGACAATATGATTGATACTTACCTCTACCTACTCTACCCCTTAACTGATGAAGTTGAGCAAGACCAAATCTCTCAGCGTTAACTATCATTATTATACTTGCATTAGGTACATTTACCCCAACTTCAACGATTGTTGTTGATATCAAGACGTCAGCATTTCCAGAAGAAAACTTCTCTAGTCCTTCTTTAATTTCCTTTGCCTTCATTTTTCCGTTAATCGTTTCAAATGTGTATTGTAAATTATTTTCTTCTAAATATAATTCAAACTCTCTTTGGATTTCTTCAACTGACATAGCTTTGAAATCCTCATTGGTATCTATTAAAGGACAAATTATATATGCCTGTCTACCCTTTGCAATCTCACTACATACCCCCTCAAACCCTTGCCTTAAATTACTAATCACATGAGTCTCAACTGGTTTTCTACCAGTAGGCATTTGAGTTATATTATATACTTTCATTTTTCTGCCATAGGAAACTAACGCAAGGGAACGAGGGATAGGTGTTGCTGACATAGTAATTGAGTGTACATTAGGGTATTGCTTTGTAATAGATTCTCTTTGAGACACCCCAAATCTATGTTCTTCATCAATTACTACAAGCCCTAGACTTTTACACTCAAGACCAGAAAATGCTGAATGTGTTGCAATTAATATATCTATACTTCCGTCTTTTAATCCTTCTTCTAATCTACGTTTTTCTCTAGTTTTGGTGTTAGAGTCTAAATAAAAACAATTATATCCGTATTTTTCGTATTCTTTAATATCTAAATAATGTTGATAAGCTAGGGTCTGCGTAGGTGCTACTATTATTGTCTGGTAATTATTATCTGCCAGTATAAAGGCTAGTAAAAATGCAACTATGGTTTTTCCAGAACCTACATCACCCTGAATTAAAGCTCTAAGTTTCTTGCCTTTTTGCATATCTTTATATAAGCTATTTACTGTGCTTAGTTGATCTTCAGTTAGAGTGTAGGGTAAATCTTTAATAATCTTTCTTATATTTTTAGACTTTTCTATCTTTATATTAGTGCTTTCGTCTTTTGTATAACTTTTGTTAAGCAAGCTATAATAATTGTATAAAATATTAAAAGTTAATCTTTCTTGAGCTTGTTCAACTTCAGAGAAATCTTTGGGTCTGTGTAGACTTGTATAGGCTTTCTTTGTTGAAATTAAGTTGAAATCTTGCATTACTTTTTTAGGTATTTCTTCGTTATTGTATAATTTCAAAGCCTTGTCTATACAATCTAACAAGTATTTATCAGACATTCCCTTTATCTTACTATATTTGGCTATTATTCTTTGGATACTTGTATTAGATGAATATTCGGTAAATGGGGGGTTGACAATGTTTAGTTTATTTGTATAAGAGTTTACAGATGCCTTACCCCCAATGAGATACACATTGCCCACTTCTAGCTTTTTTAATAAATAATCCATATGAAAATAAACTACTTCAAGGGTTGAAGGTGGGAGGTAGTTGGGGGAGAAAGTTTTATCATTATCGTCAAAATAGCATTTAAAAAATTTATCCCTTACCTCTATATGTTGGAGTTTAGCCTTTATTAAAACTTCTTCTCCGATATAACTATTATTTAAATTTGAGATTTTAGTTATTTGTCTGAAATCTTTATATTCTTTTGGAAGATAATTCAGCAAATCTTCAATAGAGTAAATATTCTTTTGGTGAAATTGATTTATCTTTGCCTTTGGTATATTAAGTAATTCTAATTTCAAATTAATACTCCTTTCTACAATATGTAGACTTCCCTATTAGAAAATCTTGTCAATCGCCATTAATTGATTAAAGGTCATAAATTTAGTCTTTTCAATGACTTTATCTAACACTTGTACCTCCTTATTAGATAACAGAGATTTCCTACCAATTACCTTTAGATTGACGTAGAACCCCTTTGTCCCGAAGTTTAATACTTTTTCAGATATTTCAAGTTGAGGGTCATTTACCATTACATTGATGACATCAAAGGTAAGTATATTGAATCTATCGTTGATCCATTCGATATTGGTAATTTGTCTACCTAATTTTTCTTTTGCAAACATGTCGGCAAGATACACAAGTTTACTCATTCTTATGAGCGTAATCCCCTCGTTTCCATTGTCTAAAATATAATGAACTATATCTCTTATTTTCTTTTGTTCTTCTGTAAATTTTTCTAAGTTTTTGTAATACATAACTGCCTCCTATTTTTTAATTATCGCTTTATACAGTAATCGCTAGAATACTAGTTAATATCTAGCATTTACTGGTAAAAAGAAAAATATATGGTCAGTTAATCTGGAGGCTTATTATTTTAACTTTCCTTTTTTTACTTGTATTGGGTAGACCACAGCTTGTGAAAATATTTAAGATGTTTTTATGACAGGCTGAGTTTTTATTAATTTTACAAACAAGTCAGATGTTTTAACTTTAAGATTAATTTTATTTATTTTATTAATCTCACCCCAAAAAAAGACTAACTAAATCTTTTCTAAATTTAGCCAGTCCTTATATATGTTATTAATCTTTGTGTAAATTATCTAATTCTTCATCTTTCTTATTTAGTAACAATTTTATTATTATATAAATTAAGATTATCAAAATAAAGATTATAACTATTATTAGTATTAAGTATAGAGTTCTGTTGTCTTTGGCATCGTTAAAGTCTTTTGTGTTTTCGTTATCTAAAATATTCTTTTCAAGCTGCTTATTTCCGTTCTTAATAATCTCTAATATACTTTTATTTTCTTCATCGCTTAGATTGGTTCTTTCTCCAAAGTACAATAATCTCTCTGTATTTATCAAATAAGGAGTACATGTCAGTAAAGTGATTTTATCTTTATCTTCTTCTAGAGTTAACAGAGTCCCGTCATCTGGTTGTATAACTGCATGATTAAATATCTTGTATTTTAACAATTCTTCATTTGTATAAATATATACTGAGTCATTCATTTCTAGCTTATCTAAATATCTAAACAACTTAGCATTATGTGTCCCTCTATGCCCCGTTATAACTGAATTTGACCCCACTCCACCTGGTAGCGATGTTTTTTCCATTATTCCTACACCTTTAGACAATATTTCATCGCTAGTTCCAAAATAAATTGGGATTATTTCAGAAATACGGGGAATATATAAAATGCCAATTATATTATTATTATTTTCGCTAGTATGCTGAGGCTCGGTTGTGGGGGCAAAGCTTTCTTTTACTTTTTTATTATAAGATTCTTTTTTCTTTCTAAGCTCTTCTAATTCTTCTTCAGTATACTGTGATTTCACATAAGTAGTAACTGATTTCATATTTAACCTATGTAGCTGTATCCTAGAGGCGATTAGGTAGATTACTGGCATTAAGGCTAGTACAAGAAAAATATAAGATAAAGTTTTGTATATGTTTTTTTCTTCACAATTTTCCTCCTTTACATTATTCGTATTTCTGTAATCATAAAAATTTAACCTAATATTCTCTAGTATTACTAATCTCCCTACCTTCACTCTCTCTCATCAGTCCCTTATAGATTCCATGAGGACTTTGAAGTTTTTAGGAAGTTGATAAAACTATATTTCCTTTAAACCGAGCCTTAAACTCATATAATACAGAGATTTAAGTATATTTGTATCAAAGTAAGCTGATCCCGACTAATCTATTTTGATTAACAATAGAACTACATCTACTATAAAACAAGTTCCTTGTTTTAGATTTTATATCTATTGTTTATTGTATTAAATAATTTTTGGTTTGTTTTATTCAATGTTTAGGGCCTTGTATTGAATATTTTTTTAATATAATACTAAATGTCTTTGATTTATAACACTAAAATAGCCTCGACTTTTAATCAAAGCTCCAACTTCAAGATCTGTCAAGATCTAAGTAGTGAATTAACTGATTCAAGCCAAGGCTATTTTTATAAAAATATATTACTCTTTTTCTTTATAATCAAAGGCAAATTTTATAATCTCTTCTGCCTTTTGAAGTGCCTCCGTGTAGACCTGAAGTGGGAGTCGGAGATTAGGGCTTAGGTAGAGTGGTGTTTTATATTTTCTTTATAGAAATTAAAGTGAGACATTACGAGTTTCCTAGTTTCTGATTTATTTATAGATATTACCTATTATTGAGGGATTTCAATGGTTCCATCTTTATTCATTTGTTCTCCAGTCACGAATGAAGCTGATTGTATGTTATCTGCTATTTTCTTTGGTGTCTTAATATTAACGTCTAGTATTAATCTTTCAAAGCAGTTTCTAGTGTTTCTAAATACAATTCTCTTAATTGTTCTATTATTAATTTCGGTTTTTTTATCTTTCGTTTGAGCAACTGAATCTAGTAGAGTATTTACAATTATATCTGCTTTTTCTCCGTTTTCAAATTCTACATAAATAGGTTCAAAGTATGCAGCATCAGAGCTAGTAGCTCCCATATCTTCTAGGAAAACAATATTTGGCATTTTAATATTCATATATCCTTGAGATACCCCAGCGATTGTGAATTTTGGATTGTATAATCTTGATCCATTATAAATTATCATATCGTTTTTCATGTCGTCACGGACATATTTTTGAGAACCAATTTCTTGACTTGTTACGTTAATTAAACTTGGGTCATTTCTGTCAAATTTGTAAAATTCTCCTAAGTTAGTCACTTTAAATGGTTGAATTTGTGTTGGCTTATTTAAAGATTGTCTATCTTTTTCAATTATTTCATTGATTTTTACGCCTTCTCTTTGGTAGAAGTTTAGGGGTTTTAGTTCTTTTGCAAAAACAAGGCTGGGCGTTAATGTTGCAGTGATAAGTCCTATTATTAATATTTTTTTAAATTTATTATTCATAATTTTCCTCCTATAAAAATATAACCATATTTAGTAATCGTGAAAAATAACTTACTTATTTCTATCTTTAATATAACAATCTCTGGACAAAAAACAAGTTTACTCAATTATTATGTAAAGGACTCCTAAGAGTCCTTTTTGTTATTTATTTTTCTTTTTATTTATTACAAATAATCCTATTCCAACTATTGAGACAAGTATATAAGGGTAAATGCTTAGAGTCCCAGTTTCAGGAAGGTTGTTTGTTGAACGGTAATTTTTAATTATTATTTCTTCACCAGTGTATTCTTTAATATTAACAAGTTTTATATCTCTATTTATACTGTAATTTTCTATTGATTTAGTTTCTAAAATTACTACATCAGACTTAATTTTTTTAAATACTGCAAGTCCTTGATCACTTGTTGTTATTGATTCTAATGGCTTTTCTTTAATATATCTTTCATAAGTTTGGTCTCCATCAAGCTTCTTATAGATAGATATTGTAACTCCTTGAAGTGGAGAATTGTTTTCATTAATTTTCTTAACTGTAATATCCTTTGCAATTAATTCTTTTGCATAATAAACATTAATTACATTATTAGTTGCAGTTACAGTAAAAGGTAGTTTTTTATCCATATTCTCAAATTTAATTAGATTTCTAACATTTTCTGGATAGTCCTTAAATATTGTATTAATATCTTGATTTACTATTGTTACAGTAGGATTTTCGTTAGGAACCATTTTGTTTTCTGTCAATACTAATTTATTTTCCTTACCTTCTTCTTGTAGCCAGTAGTTTACTTTATAGTTTATTCCCTTAACTTCTTTAGCAGTGTAGTATAAGTCAACTACTATTAAATTATTTTTATCTAATGAGATTTGAGGCTTATATTCGTTTAAACCCCATCTTTTTAGTTTTTCATTATCTTTTATTAAATTATATTTAAGTTTATATTTTTCCCCCTTATATTCTGTTTCAAATATTTTATCTAGTTCAGCAATTTTATCAATATCAATAATCTGACTATGATACCCCTTGTGGATCTCTTCATTTCGAAATTTATATCCAATTATTGGTCCGTAAATTCTTGATTCATATTTTTGTAATTTTTCATTAGGAGCAACTTCGAATCTTCTTATCTGATAATTTGCATAAATTGGCTTGTAGTAGATATTTTTAACCACATTTTTCTCTTTACCTATTGTTATTGATTTATCTTGCCCCTCTATTGGTACGAAGAAATTAGAACTAGGATAATTTATATTAATGACTTCTCCTTCTTTTACATTATCTATAAATATAGGGTTAGGACTTATGTCTGGGACATAGCTTGTAGTATCTTCTACATAATAATTAATAGTGAGTGTTTTATTTGTACTAACTTTTTCTGGCTTGTAATAGAAGATTATAACATTTACATTATCTACATCAGCTAGAGTTATCTTTTGTTCGCTTGGACCTTGAAGAGTATAATCCTGAATCTCTATTGCCTTTTCAGTAACTTGTTCTGAATATTTACCATCTCCAAATTTTGAATCTGCCAGTTGTCTATCTGTTCCTTCTTCGAGATATCTAACTTCATATTTTGCAGGCTTTCTAATATTCACAAAAATATTGTTTTCTGGATTATTTGGATCATATTGTATTGCTAACTTTTTAGCTGTATATCCATAAGGCACTTTAGTTTCCTTAATCATAATTTCTTTATAAGTTCCACCAATATTATAAGTTAAATATCCAAATTCATCAGGAGTTTGTGGATTTGGGAGATAGTGTTTTTCTACATACTCATTATTTTCAACTTTTTTTCTAATTTCTTGGTTTTCTAAGAATGTTGTAGCATATAGATATGCAGCTGGTTTTTGTCGTCTATTTTTAATCCAATTAGGATCATTTGCATATTTTTTTATTTCTTCTAATACATCTTTATTAGCAGAAATCCCTAAAAATGCTGCATAATAGTTGTTAGCTTGTTGACTATCTATCTTTTCCATTGTATATTTACTTAAAACAAGATTATTTAATTGAGTTTTTATACTCTCAATATCTTTCTCCATAGCATAGTTGTTTACTAAGTTTAGTAGATAATCTTCTTTAGGCATAGTATTTGGATTAAATATAAAAGTTCCTTTAATTCTTATGAAGTACTTGCCATTTTCTTGTTTTTGTTCAACTGTAATGTTTTGAGCATCAACTTGGCTAGCAGACTTAATATTTTTTTCAAAGTCAGCCCCATTTTTTAAAGTGTGAACTCCGCCAGTCCTGTAATTAATATCGTATCTTTTGATATTTTGCCAATCGTTAAAAGCTTTAATATTATCGGCTACTTTTTTATCAGTCCCCACATCAATCCACTGACTCTGTTGTTCAATTGCAATATTCCCATTAGAAAGAGTTGTAAATGAATCGCTATTATAATTTTTATAACTTCCGTCTGGTTGTTGTATTGCTACAAGCCTAATAACTGACATTACTTGTTTAAAAGTGTTATCGAATGATGTTATTTTTTCTTCTGTTAAATAATATGCAGTAAATTCAGAAGGTGCTAATAATGGGTTCCATTTACCTGTATCGTCTACCTTTTTGACTTTGATAGTATTTACTTCCTTGCAAGCATCTTTTATATCTATTGTATAAGTGTCTGTATCTTGGATATTATTCACATTTCCTCCAGTAATTGAAATCATAACTGGTTTAGTGTTGAAATATCCGTACCCATCATCCACTGTTCCATTATAGTTATAATATTTATTAACACTAAAAGCATTGGGTCTTATAGATTTAATATTTGTTCCCACAAAAACACAAGTCAAGAAATTATGGGCAAATGCCTTATTATTAATTTTATTCATTGAAGCAAGAGGTCTTAAATCTAAGTCTTTTAGCCTATTTGCACTAGCATCAATAGACTTAATTTTTGGAAGGTCGTCTTTAAATTGGATACTTGCCATAATTGACGCAGACAAATCTAATAGTTCAAGGTTAGGTAAATTTTCTATAACTAGGTTCCATGGAGCTGGAGCTATAAATTTTTCTTGCTCTTCTCCGTTTAATATATCATAGTCGAGTATGTTACTACCGTAGGGGCTTCTTATATCATTATGAAATATTCTATCCTTACCATCTCTTCCCGTAGAAATCAATTCTGTTTCATCATAGGCAAATTTTTTTCTATATTCCATTAAAATTTTAGAAATTTCAATATAAAGTTGTGACCCTATAGTATTACTATAAAACGCAGGAATATGACCATACCTTATAATTTCATTTACTCTTTTAAGTTCTGAAGAATCCCATTCAAGTTCATTTGGTGATATATAATTTACTAATTTATCTTTAAAATACATATTAAATATTTCGACTTCATTATTTGTTGATAAAAATACACCTGTTGGATAGACACGAGGATATCTATAATTTGGAGTTCCAAAATATCGCAAAGAAGGTAAATTTCTTAATACAATGTTTTTTTCTCTAGGCGTGTCATAAAAAGCAGCTGCTCCGACCCCCTCAAGAAGTGGTAAATTTTCTAAAGAAATGTCTTGTTTAGTTTTATTGAGAGGAAATGAAAAAGCCTGTCCTCCTATATATTTTAAATTAGTCATATTTCTTAAATTTAGTATAAAATTACTTCTTAAACCTATATGTTCATAATATTTATCTTCGCTATATCTATGATCCATTCTCACACTTGTGAACCTTGAATCTGTGGTAAAAGCCCCCTCACCTATATATTCAATATTCTCACCTTGACCCTTTTTAAATAGTTCAATCTTGCTATTTGGGCTGAAGGCTAGTTTAAAAGTATGAGGACCAATGGCTTTTAAAGTGTTATCTACATTGAAGTCAGTAAAAGTAGAATTAATTTTACCAGAAATTACCTCTATATTTGAAATATTAAGAACTCCAGTTGTCAACCCAACAAATCTCACAAAGCTTAAATTTTTAGCTGATATATTTAAGTTAATATTATATGGATCAGCTGTATTTACTTCATTAGCTTTTATATGTTCGTTCGGTCCATAATAATTTCCCAAGTCTATGTTCGCATAAATTAAATTATCAGAATTTAAATTAATATTTCTAATTTTGTTTAAATTATGAAGGCTAAAATTTTCATAATATTCTTTACTGTATCCATAATTATCTGGTTTTTCAACTCTTATGTCTAATATAGCTATATTATCTGGTATGGTTAAATTTTCTATGTTATTAAAACTATAACGTAAATCAAGAAATTTTTTTGATAATGATGCTTCCATAGTCCCTTGTTTTATATTTATTCCCATGCTTCTAAATTTATCAATTATTAATTGACTAATAGGCCTTAATGTAAAAATATTTTCATCAGATACATTCTTAAACATATTTTCACTATCAATTTCTTTAGCTGCATAGAAAGTGCTTCTAAGATATATATTTCTATTTTCAATTGGAGTTTCTTCTTTTTCTTCTTCTATTGCTAAGTTAGAAAAAATATCCTTGATATTTCTATGCTTAAAGTTAAATAGATCTATAAGCATTTCATAGAAAGGGTCGAACTCATAACTAGGTTGATAATCTTTTAAATTTTTATGGGTTTTTAGATATTCTTCTTGATCTAGTCTTGCTCTATCTAAACCAAATTCAGCATTATCTCTTAAAAGTTTAGTCATGTCCTCTAATGTTATAGTTTCATAATTAGCAATAAAATATAATAATAATTCCCTATTTATATCTTGAGCTTGATCCATAGGAATCATCATATCTACATTTTCAAGAGCTTTATTCTTTAGATTAGATTTATTTAAATTTTCCTTTTCTAATTGATCTTTTAATTTATTTAAAAGCTCTTTATCTAATTTTGCTTTTTCTTCTTTATTTACTCCGATTTCTTCTTTTGGTAAAACAACTTCTTCGACTTTATTTTTCTCTGGTTCTTTAATTTTTTCTTCTTTAGGTTTTATGGTTTCCCTTTTCCCCTCATGTTCTGTTACTTCTTTTTCTTCTATTTTAACTTCAGTTTTTTCTTTCGGTTCTATTTTTTTATCTTCTTCCCCAGTAGGATCTATAATAGTCACCTTATCTTCCGAAGGTTCTTCTATTTTTATCTTGTCTTTTTCTTTATCGGTTTCTTTCTCTGGTTTTTCTTCTGTCTTGTCGATAATTTTTACTTCATCTTTTTTATTCGCTTCTTCTATTGGTATACTTTCGCTAACTTCTTTAGCTAAGACTGAGCCAGTTGGTAAAAGTATAGGCAATATCATAAGTAATACTAACAGAAAACTCATTATTCTTTTAAATCTACTCAACTTAATCCCTCCTTTAAGTTGCAAGTTTTAAGCTCTTGCTAGTTGAGAAAAATAGGATTTGTTTTACATTTATATTAATAGTAATCTCAAAAATCTTATATAATATCTAAAGAAAAAGAACTAGCCTTTAAGCTAGTTTCTTCTTCAAAATATTTCCCAATTGTTTAGATAAATCCTTTTTATCAATGGGAACTCTAGTTTCTACGACCTCCCAGTCTTTAACTGATAAATCATAAAATAGTTTTGAATAATTAGTTGTTACATAAAGCCTATTATGTTTTTGTTTTAATCCTTCTACTTCAAATTCTTTAATCCATTGTTTAGCTGAAAGTATTTTTTGTTTTGGAAAATCTATATCTTCTTTAACAAAAATTTCCTTATTAGGACTTTCTTCTAAAGCCTTATCTTCAAGCATTTTCATAAAAACCTTATAGGTTGCTTTGACATCATCTAAGGCCCTGTGAGCATTAGTCATTTCTATGCCAAGATAGTCACAAATATCTCTTAACTTATGAGAAGGTATAGGATATAGATTACGGGAAATACACAATGTGTCGATTACAGGATTTGTAGGATATAGACAAGTCTTTTCGGCATAATATTTTATAAAAGTATCCCAATCGAACTTAGAATTATGAGCTACTAAAGTAGAATCACCTACAAATTCAAGAAAATCACTTATATGTCTTGTGTATCTTCCCTTCTTGTAAACCATAGGATAGTTTATACCAGTAAGAGCTGTTATCTTCTTTGGTATAGCTATTTGTGGGTCTACAAACCTCTCAAAAACATCAACAATCTCACCATTTTCAACCTTGACTGCACCAATCTCTGTTATATAACCCCCAGTAAAAGGTGAAAAACCAGTAGTTTCAAGGTCAAAGATGACAAAAGAAGATGAGTTCCTTGCCCTAAAGGCATTGTCACTAAACTTCTTTGAAGTGAGAGTATGACTTGGATTTATTTGACTATAAAAGGGTTCCATTAATTCAATTTTATTTTGCATTTGATAATCCTCCTTATATTTTTTAAAGCCTATTTTTTATCTTCATATATATAAGTAATCATTAGTATCTTAGTAAATATAAATCGACATAAGTTTAGTTACATATAGCCTCTACCAAGAAAAAAGATAGGCAGACTCGGATATTTTTAAATAGGCTTATTAAAACTATCTTTTTTCTCAGTAAATGTAATCTTACAAACAAGTCTTAATGTAATCGTTATCCCTAATAGCATAGAAAAAGCTAGGCTTTCACCTAGCTCTTAATATTAATTATTGTCTAAATAGTTCTCATCTATAAAGGCTTGATCTTCACCCTTTCTATGACGAGTCTTTCTTGCATTTTTACGATCTTGATTTATTTCATAATTTCGTCTATTTTCAGCTGTTTCAGCAGCAGCATTTTGTTCATTTTGTAAATCTCTAAGTTCTTCACCAGACATATTAAAGGCTGAAGGATTACTCTTATATTCATCTTCAACAACCCTATCAATATTTTGATTAAATCTACTTTCGGGTTTTGAAGGATCATAGGTTACACCAGAACCATAATCGACCTTTTGAGGATTTCTGCCAACTAGTCGTTTGCCTACTCCCCCAGTCATCCTAGTAACAGATGTGTTTTCGTGAAGGGCAGAATAAGTTGCAAGAGCAGCCATACCAGTTCCAGCAGTTATTGTAGCTCGACCTATGCCAGAGGCTACACTACCTGCAACCCTACCTATACCTCCAACCACCCTATTATCCTTAATATCTCCTATAACCTTGCCTCCATGTTCCTTAACACTAGATAATCTTTCTCTAAAAGTAGGAGAAGTGGAGCTAGATGTAGGTTCAGATATAGAATCTCCACCAACAGAATTACCACCTACAGAACTTCCCTTAACACTTCCAAGGGTAGAATTGTTGGATTTAGGGTTGGCAGACATTGGGTTACTTCCTGCCTTACTCATACCTGCAATAACCCCAACAGCAGTTCCTAAACCAGCACTAAGTCCTCCTGAACCTCCACTAGATGTACCAGAGGAACCAGACTTAGTTGAATTTAGGTTAGAAGTTGGGTTGGTTGTAGAGCCATTAACACCTGAGTTAGCAATATTTGGATTAATTGTAGTTCCAGATGACTTGTCTGTTGATATATCTCCAGCACTACTTGGATTGATTGTATCAGAAGGATTGGCTCCAGATGAGTTAGCTTGACCATAACCTACTGATGTTCCACCAGTAGCACTAGATCCAAGCCCACTAGATATATTGGCAGAATTTCCAACAGACCCTGCAAGCTTGTTGCTACCCCTACTTAAAGCTGATCCTAAACCACCCAATTTACCCCCTGCTAAACCTCCAATAGCTCCACCTATAGCTCCTCCTGTAAAGGCTATACTTGAGCCAGCTAACTTGCCTGAAAGTTGTTCAGTTAAACTTCCATCTGTGCCTATCATCAGGCTTTGTAGGAATCTAGTCATTGGTATTAAGGCAAAGGAAACAACTAGGATTTCTATTGGTCTTGAATTACCTTGAAGTCTTAAAAATAAGGCTAGGATAATAGCGTGGAAGGATTGGATAAAGACATTAGATATTAATTCTCTAAGCCAAGTGTAGAATATCCTCTTATAAGCATCTCCAAAGGCAATAGAAATAATAAATAATGGACTAGCTGCAATTAGGAAGGTTACCATAAGACCCCTAAAGATATAATAGAAGTTAAAATAAACTTCAATTATTAAATAAAAGAGTCCTAAGAATACAGATCCTATTAAACCAGTATTCCCTGCTCCTGAATATAGGGCAGATTGAGGTGGGCTGACAGCATAGAAGATGTCTACTATCCTATTATTCAACCTAAATATAACAGAAAAGAAGATGACACAACCACCTAGTAAAAATATAGCCGTTATTAAGTCCTTCATTCCGTTTATTAGGCTAAGCCTTCTAGTTACATTTATAGTAGATAGGGTCTTGTTTAAGAGCATATTTACCATAGCTATACCCGATAAGGATAAGGCAACTCCTAGACAGATAACAAACATAATCTTGGCAACTGAAAACCAACCACTTGGCATAATACCAAAAACATACATAGGGTTAGCTCTCAAACCTTGGTTATAGACAAGTTCATCCATAGAATATAGACCAAAGACTGAACGCACACCATCAGATAGTTCTGCAAAGAACTCTCCAATCTTTTGTGTTAGGATAGATTGCTTTTGTAATTCAGCTATATCCTTATAAAAAGCGTTCTTAACCTTGGCATTATACATACCTTGAACCATAATTGTCTTTAAAGTTATATTATCTATATCATCTGAAAACTCTGGATGATATAAAACTGATTTCTTGCCATTTTCTAATTTTTCACTTTTATAACCCTTGGCAAGTCTATAGGGTAATTTGTTTACTTCATTTCCCTTAGTCAAGATAATGTAATTCTTATCATTTGTATAGGAAATGCTATATCCATTTGAACCTTGATTATTTAAAAGACGCTCTGAAGCCTCATATAACTCCTCTTTACTTGTAAAAGGCTTATCGCCATTTAGTTTGTAGAGGACTGTGTTTAATGAGGGTAGGAGGGTATTATTAATCAAGAAAGCCCTGTTGGCATCTTCAGCATTGGCATGATTTGGCATTTTATCATCAATTTGCTTTGAAGGGAAGGTAAAGATCATAGAGGATTTTCCATTGTTATCTTTATCTAAGTCTTTCAAAAAGCTATCACTAAGACCCAAGCTACCATCTTTTAACTTGTCTGGATTCCACATCATAGCTTCTAAGTGGGCTGATTCTGGACTGAGTAAACTATCTCTCTTTGTCAAATTACTTAAATATTTGCCAACCTTATCCCTTGAAACCGAGCCTGTGTAGGTGAAGTTACCGTCATCTATTAGTACATATAAAAAATATGCGTTGTGGGCTTGGGTAGATAAGGGTGTAAGCATTGGAAAAACAGTTAAGACTAATAAAAAGAGAGCAAGTATTTTTACGGATAATTTATTCTTTTGCAAACTATTCACGCTCCTTACATCTACTGGAAAAAAAGAAGGCTTTTTTAATATTTGGCTAGGCTATATTGCCTTCCTGCCTTCTTTTTCTGGTACTTGTTCTTATTTTTTTAGATGGTCTGGCACTATTAAATCATACTCATAGCTAAAGGCTATGGATTCAATCTTAGCTGATTCTTGACCTGTTTTAATAATTGCCTCCCCTACCCTTGCCGTTAAGAGGGCTTGACTTTCCCCGTCAGATAGGGCAAAAACATCCTTAACTGCATCTATATCTACTTGCTTTTGTTTTAACAAGATATTTAAAGATGTATTAGTTAAAACTGCCCTACCTAAACTAGAATCTCTAAATTCATTAAAGGATTGAGAGGCTATAATTAGACCTGCATTTCTCTTTCTAATTCTTCTTGAAGCCTTGTCTAAGAAGGCAGCCGTATATTGAGAACCTGGTAAGGCTGAAGAAACAAGTTGCCAAGCCTCATCTACTAAGACCATTTTTCTTTGGTCTGGGTTCTTCTTAACAAATTTTTCCCATACCCAAGATAAACATTGATACATACCTATTGGTCTTAGGGTACCTTCTTCTAGGTTACCAACATCAAAGGTAATAACTGGTGAATTTTTAAAGTTTATATCAACATTAGTCTGGTCATCAAAGATTCCATAAACTTCGCCTTTTTTAAACATCTTTAAGGCATTTAAGATAGGGATTAAAACTTGATAATCTGGGTCTTGAGTTTTTTCAGCTATAAGATTCCACAAGTCAGTCAAAGTAGGCATAGTTTTTCTTTCTCCCTTATAAAAGAACTGACCAGTATTTTCATCATAGCTTTTCTCGTTAGTATAAAGACTATCTGGGTTGTCATTTATACCAAACTTTTCATAAAGTTCCCTAATACTAATAGCTAATAGGGATTCTTGTTCTCTTGATAGGTCTTTAACCATTACACCAATAAGATTAGTAATATCTGCGACCTTTTCATTTAAGTTTACACTTTTTACTACTGTTCCATTGGCTAGGGTATCTTCTTCTTCCTCAAGGTCGAAGGGATTAATCCTAGTAGGTGAATTTGCTCCTAGGTTTATAACTGTTCCTCCGATTTGTCTAGTCATAGCTATATATTCAGACTCTGGGTCTATAATAACTGTATTTACTCCATTTAAGGCAAGCCTCATAGTTAATAGGGAGGTTAAGAAGGTCTTGCCTGAACCTGACATACCAAAAACTGAAACATTGTTGTTTGGTAGATAATCCCTATTAAAGGGGTCTATAAACACAGGTGTATTACTAGGCTTATTCAGTCCTATAAATACTCCATTAGGATGAGAAATCTCTGCGTTATAAAATGGAAAACAAGAAGTCAAGGCTCCTGCTGAAAAGTTTCGATAGGGGTCATTGGAATAGCAAGCCCCAAAAGGTAAACAAGATAAATATGATTTGTCTTGTTGTAAGAAGTTTGGCAAAATCTCAGTATTTCTGGACTTCATAAAATTTGTAATAGTTTGAGATTCTTTTTCTAATTCGTCTACATCATTACAATATAAATTGGTGTAAATCTTTGTATAAAATAACTTTTCAGAGTTTTGTTCCATAGAGGCTCTAAGGGCTATAGAGTCATCTAACTTCTTTTGTAGAGAAGTGATATTCTTATTGATACCTTTTTCTTCTTCAATCCTTAATTGAGTTTGGAATTGAGTAATCTTCTTAGAAATTTCTTCTATGGCATCTCTTTCATCTGAAGGTTCTATAAATAAGGAAACATCGGCATCTTTCTTGTAGTTATATAGGTGGTCTAGCCAACCTACTCTTACAGTTGAAGGATAGCCATGTATGAAAAAACTTTTGATATATTTATTGCCGACTTTTATATAATCGGGATTTGACTTATCAACTGGTACAGCTAACAAGTCTTTTAGCGTTCTTGTACCACCCTTAATAGTTTTATCTTGTTCGACTATTTTAGGGCTTTGGCTTACTTCTTCCTTGACCTTTTTCTTTTTTTCTTTATCTTTTTTCTTAAATATCTTCACGTTTTACACCTCTTGAACTATCCTCTCTAAGAGCCTTAATCTTAGCTATTTTGTCTATCACTAGAGAACGATCATCTATTTGGCTTGCAAGTTTTGCTTGTGCCTCATAAAGAATTAAGTCGATAACTTCATCTGCATTTAATTCATCTTCTCTTAAAATATCTTCTCCCCTTACAAGAGTTTGTAAGTAAGAGCCATTAGTAATATTTTCAACATTTTCATAGCCATCTCTATGGAAAATAGCGTAATTCATTTCAACAATATCATTAGTTCCTAATCTCTTTGTCCTTAAACCAATGCCGTGTAGACCATTTCTAATAAGTCCACATCTATTTTCTAGTTCTTTTTCGATGTATTCTCTTTTTTCTGAATCAGATAGTTTTGTTAGGCTATAGGCATCATCATAGGGAATAATGATATATTTCTTCTTTTGTAGGTTGTTATTAATAATATTTGGTAGTTCTATCATTGAATTTAAGTATTTTTGAGCATAGTCACCTAGTTGTGGAAACTGCTCTACTGATTTGTTAATCATTTTTTCTGTGGCTATGACTCTTTGTTTGTTATCTAAGACTCTTGTTTGTATATGAATTTGGATAGGAAAAATAAGAGAAGTCAAAAATCTTCTAAACATTAACTCGATGTTGTCTTGTTCAGCACCAGATAATAAATCATAGTTTAAAGATTGTACTTCAATTACTGCCCTATACTTGTCATTACCAAGGTCGATTACACCATTTTTAATAGTATCAAAAGGTAAAGCGTCTTGAGCATTGTCTACTTCCTTATCCATTGTGGTTACAGTATTCTTAGGATCTGTTTTCTTTATGACAGACAAGGCTGCAAATATGCCACCACCTAGGATAACTAAAAATATTAATATAATAAGTAATTTTATAATCATAAAAACTCTCCTATTTCTTGTCTTTATCTCTTACTAAAACCTTAAAAGGCAAATACTTAATTGACTTCTTAAATAAGTGCTTTCTCTTTAAATATTCAAAGAGATAAATCTCATGCTTTTTGTAAAATACAAAGGGTAATGATGCTCCAATACAAGCCAAGCCCAATATAAGAGCTGGCACAGCTCCAATAACTTGTCCGAATAAGGCAAAAACACCTAAACCAGTAAGGGTTCCAGCCAAGATCCATAGGAATTGTCGCCAAGTAAATAGACCACCAATAATTTTTTCCTTCTCGTTAACATCAGAAGGCATATTGTAAATTTTCATAAGTCATTCTCTCCTATATCTTGAAAAAGCAGGATTAGGATTCAATCCCTGCTCCTGCTTGAGTAATATTATTCATCTTTATTGTCTTTCTTATTTCTCTTGTATAAGTAAAGGAATACTAAGCCCCCAGATATACCTCCAAGAGCCATAAAGATTAAAACTCTTTCAAAAGCAAAAGAATCATCTGATGTTTTTGGGTTGTGTCCTTCATTTTTCTTTGGAGTCTTTTGAGGAGTGTCTGTATCCTTCTTTTCTTTTTCCTTATCTTCTTTTGGAGTTGGATCTGGGTCTTTTTTGTCATCTTTATCCTCTTCAGAAATAATTATTTCTTTCTTTTCTGGCTTATCCCCATCCTCAATCTCCCTTAACCCTAAAATTGGATAAGTAGGATTTTCTGGAGTGTCTTTTGGTGTTGGCTCTGGAGTGTCATAGATTGGAGGTTTGCCAGGTTCATCATAAGTTGGAGTAGGTGGATTTATATTAGGTTTTTCTGGAGTAGTCTTATATGACTTGAAATCCATAATAATCCTATTTGTATATTCTCCATTTTCCATTCTATGTGGTATATCTATAGTTATCTTATTAGGATTTTCTGGTTTAAAACCTTTAGTTGTTTTAATTTCTTGTATAGTATAATTACCTTTCTTTAATTTAATAGTAGAACCATACAAGGAATCCACAACTATATCTTGATAAAAATTCTCATCTGAACCTACACTCTTAACTCTATAAACTGGACTTCCTCCACCATTAACTTGCATTGAGCTTCTAATGGTTAGGGTTCCTGATGTACTTTCAGCAAAAATTTGCATAGGAAGTAGAGATAGGAGTAGGGTAAAAATGAGGGTAAGTCTTTTAATCTTCACTTTCAATCACCTCTTAATTAGCCTTTTCTTCTTTTTCGACCTTTTGATCAGTCTTTGCTTCTTCAACTTCCCCACCCTTTTCTTCAATTACAAAATCCAAGTCCTTGCATATTTCATTGGTAAATCTTTTCATAATAGTATTTCTTTCTGTGTTAGTAATAATTCCATTAATATATAAATCTACAAGTTCGTTATAAAGGTTTTGCCAATCTCTTTGAGGATTGTCTTTAAATTCAAAACCTTGGGGTTTTAATTGTTGGGTAAGGGATTTAGAAATAGGTCCAAATTTAATTCTTATAGTTTTCTTTTCTTGCATAATTTACCTCCTGTTTTCAGTAATTTCTTTTTGAACTATTCAATGTAATCAAAAAAAACCTAAGAGATATATAACATCTACTGAGAAAAAGAAGGGTCTTAGAAAACTAGGTTTGATATATAAGTTTTGCCTTCTTTTTCTTGGTTTTCTTAGATATGTAATTTGCTGGGGTTTTGGATATTTATGGTTTGTTTATGGTTAGGTTTTTGGATGTTTTATATTGTTTGTCGCTGAGCGTGGAGGGTAACTTTGGTGACAAGTTAGTTGAAGGAGGGGTTACAAAAAAGAGGGCTTTGCTTATTTTTTTAAATTAATCAGCTTGCCCTTTTCTCTTTTTTGTCAGTAAATGAAAAAACTAGGTAAGTTTTACCTTACCTAGTCCTATATTTTTTTTAAATTATTTAGATTCTTTAGATTTCTTATACATAAATGTTCCAACTAAGCCTAGTCCAACAACAGCAGCGATATAAGGAAGTGTTCCTAATGTACCAGTTGCAGGAGTCCAAGTTGTAGTCTTAAAGTTCTTAACTTCTTGAGTAACACTTGCTTTTACACCTGTAAGAGTTACTTGAATATCTTCTTTGTTTAATTTATATTCAGCGTCAGCAGTTTTAGGAGCCTTAGTTTCTACAATTTTGTAAGTTCCAAGTGGAAGTCTTTCAAATACTAGAGTACCTTGTGCATTTGTAGTTCCAGTAGTAGCACCACCTGAAGGGTTAGTAAAGTCAACGAATTTACCTTTTTTTTCTACTTGTAGTTTAAATTCAGCACCTTGTAGAGCTACCTTAGTTTCTCCGTCAATTTTGTTAATTGTTAAAGAACCTTCATCAACAGTAACTTTTGGTTGTTCTTTTTCTGGAATATTAGGTATTCCAGTTTCGCCCTTACCATTGTCAAAGTTTACTGTAATATCGTTAGGGATTACATCCTTATTAACAGCTGTTTTATTAACTACAGCTTTGAAAGTAAGAGTAACTACTTTACCTTCAAAAGTTGCAGGATTTGTAATAGAAGCATTGATAGTTTTAGTTGCACTATCATAATTGCTTGTCATGGCAGTAGTTGCTTGACCATCTACTTGATAAGCAATAGAGCTTTCTACTATATCTAACCTAGAATCAATAACATCCTTAATTTCATATTTTACATAATCTTTAATGTCAGTAGGAATATTGAAAGTAGCCATATATTCAACAGTTTGTCCAACATTTGCGTGAACATCTTTAGAATATGCGTCAGTACCTTCAATTTTTACTTTCTTATCAAATAGCTTTCCTGGTTCTTCAGGATTACCACCTGGCTTTAAGAAGTTTTGGAATTTTCCGTCTTTAGTTAAGTCTTTATTGGAAGCAGTATCATAAACTACTTTAATTTCATCTAAAGACTTAGCAGTTTTATCGCCAGTAATTTCAAAACTAATCATTCTATTGTTAAGAGCATAGCCCTTAACAGCTTTAGTTTCTTGAAGTGTATATTTACCTTCAACTAATTTACCTAGGTCGATTTTACCATTTTGAACAGTAACTACTCTATCTGTAATCTTATCAGTTGTTTGAGCATTAACATTAAGTTCTGTTGAATTAAATTTAAATTCAGTTCCATCTACGGCAATTTTATCTTCGCCTAACTTTGTAAGTGTAACTGGTTTTTCAATCTTAGTTAACTTAGGAATTACATTAAGATTTTGGTTAGCTGAAATCTTGCCATCTTTCATTAATGGGAAGTCTGCAATAGTTGAGTCTGCCACATCTCCATTTTCCTTAAAGCCTTGTCCTAATAGATAACCTGGAGATCTTTCAGTTTGAGTTACCTTATACTTGCCAGGTGTTTGTGCAGTAAACTGAATAGAATTTTCATTTCCAATAGTTTTAGTATCAACTAATTCAGCTTGTGGAAGGTCTGTTAGTGAGCCGTCTGCATTTTTACTAGCAATCTTTTCAAACTTGTATGTTGCCCCTTTAAGTATATGGTCAACACTTCCATCTGACTTCATCTTATTTTGAATCGTAATTGTGTAAGGTTTACCTGTATCTGGATAAGGAGTCGATCCAGCATTTACTCCTAAAGGTGCTAATATAGATGTTAGTGATAACACCATAGCAGCTGCCAAAGATACAGTTTTCTTAGTCTTGGATTTAAAATCGTTTAGCATATTATTTTCCTCCTGTGTTTTGTTTAATCATATTTTTCTAAATTGCCTGCATTTGAATTGCCAAAAATATAAAGTAAGCTATAAGCATAAAGGGAGCTAGTGGCATTTTCTTCTTTGAATCCTTAGTTACTCCATAGGCTATAAGACCTATTATCAGTCCAACCATGTAGAACAAGGCTAGAAAAGGAATAATATTTTCTCCCAAATAAATACTTAGACTCATTAAAGCTTTTACATCTCCACCCATGGGGCGATTATGAATAAGTGCTGGAATAATGACAACTAATCCAGTAAATAGTAACCAGATTAAATCATTTTTTATTGGTGCTAGAGGTATAAAAATAAATCTTAAAATAAAATAAACTAGCACTATTTTATTGGGAATTTTTAAAGTTTTAAAATCTATTATTGAAATAATAATTAGAAAAATTAACGTACTAATAACTAAATAAGGATTTTCAATAAAAGATTTATCAAAGATTGAGAAAAAACTACTAGTCACTTTGCCTACTCCTTTCTTTTGTTTTGACTACTTCAAAGTTGGGTAATCTCAGAAAACATTTGAGATATATTTCAATTTAGTAAATATATGTAAAAAAAGACCTATAAAAGGTCTTTTTCTAAAATTTAGTTGGCTAGTAAGTCATCAATATCTATATCTTCTACATATTGAATATCTACTTCCACAGGACTATTGTCTTGTGCTTTTGCAACTGGTGCTTCTTCTACAGTAGTATCTTCAATAGGTGCTTCTGTTTGACCAACATTAGTATCATTTTGATTCTTTTTAGCATATCTAATAATATCAAAACTTGTTACCCTAATAGTTCGTCTGTCATAGCCTTTGCTAATAGATTCTTGAGTGGGTTCGATAACCTTACCCATAAGTAATACTTCTGAGCCTTTCTTTGCTAGTTTTGCAAAGTTTTCAGCATTACTATTGCTCCAATACTCAACATTAAAGACTTCTGTGTCAACTTTACGGCTCTTTTTAAAGGAACCATTCTTTTCATCTAGTTCAGCTTGTCTTTCTGGTGTCATATCTTTGTTATAAAAATCAACAAAAATACTTGTATTACCAGCTTTAATAGCTTCACCATACTTAGTATTAAGTTTTTGAATTTTAGGATCTGCTCCCATTCTTCCAACTACTAATACTACATCAACTGCATTGCCACTCTTGTTTACAACTGTTAAATTTCTTATCATGTCATGCTCCTTATACATATTTAATAAAACTACATTTTTTTCTAACTAATTTATGTAATCGAATTAAATCTTAAAAATATGTAAAAAAATAGCCAGTATATATACTGGCTAGTGATTATCTAAGATTTTAATATTCTTCCATAGGCATATTTTCTCTGTGGCTATAAGACATAGCTTTTACTAGGTTGTAAATTACAAGAAGTAAAATAGGTATAAATAGCTTCATATTAGTAAAGATATAAAAGTAATCTTTAAAGCCAAGCTCAATCCAGCTAAAGAATCCAATAGTAAAGGAAATTCTTGCAAAGGACTTAAAAACCTTCATATTATGATATTCTCCTGCACCCTCTAACACAAATTGAGATAATAGAAGAAATAGGGCATCATAACAGAACAATACTTCATGTAGTCCTGTTAGACATATAAGTAAACCAAAGAGTCCTGACTTAAAAAACTGGACAATAATACTAAATAATCCACTTGTTAGTATTTGCGTATTTGTATAAAATCTATTAGATAAATCATTGATTTGATAAATATTTCTTGTTTTCATAATTTTTCACCTGCCTACTATATATAGGCTATCTCCTTTCTTATCTTAACTAAAATATACTATATCCTAAACAAGAAACAAGTTTCTTTAAAAGTATTTAACAAAAAAAATCCCTAAGTCATTTTTTAGACTTAGGGTGCTATATTATCTTAAAGTTAAACGACTTACAGAATGGACTAAAATACCTGATTCTCCGTCATTTTCAGTATCATTTACATCCTTAGTAACTTGTCTACCAAGCTCTAAGTCTGTATATTGAATACTCCTATGATTTCTGTCCATATTAGGCATATTAGAAAAATTTGCACTAATAGTTGAGTCTAAATAATATTCTAAGTTATTACTTTGACCCCTCCTAGTATAGATTTTTACATTTTCTAACTCCCAACTTGTAATTAAACCGTTGTTAGCCATTTTAAGGTTTAGCTTTTCATTCATAATCTCTGTAAATCTAGTAACTGCAAGAGATTCATTAAGGCTTAATTCTTCATCTCTTAAATCTGTGTCATCTACTGCCTCTCTTAAAGCAATAACGCCAGCTTGATCCATTATTCCTTGAATTTCATTTACTGCCATAGTTTCTCTCATAGTAGATGAATAAAAATTAATAAGGATCATAGCAATAAAGGCAAGGATTACAGTCCAAATTGTTCTATTTCCCAATTTTATTCACCATCCCAAGTTCCGTAGTTATACTTCCACTCTGACATAGCTGGTCTTGTAGAGCTAATTTCTCGACCACCTGCAATAGGGAATAACATTCTCAAGAACTTCCAATGATAAGTAGTAGTAACCCTAGTTGTAAAATGTGTCTTGTAATCATACTCACTAGAAGCAAAGTCACCATTTCTTCCAATAGACCCATCACCAATATCTACTTGATATTCACCATTAGGAACTCCAAGACTTCTCATCCTACTATTTACAGTATTTGACAAGTCAGTAAGAGTAACATAATTACCAGGATAATCCCTAGGTGCTGTATCTAAAACTCCACCTTGAATAGAGGCTGTTCTTGCAATTTGTGTATTGAGTTGTGATATACCATTAAACTGCCAACCTAATAACATTAGGTCTAGTAAGGTACAAATTAAAAATATAGATACTATAACTCCCGTTACAAAAGAAAATATATCTAAAGATCCATCAGAACTCTTAATTTGTTTTTTAAGTCTTTTTAACATCTTCATCCCCCTTACATAAATTAATATGTAAAGAATGAGGCTTTAGCCTCACTCCTATTATCTTGGAATTTGAGTAGTCCAAGTATCAACGCTACCCCTAGCTTGGTCTATAAATGCAACTATTGAGTCTTTAAAGCGAAACATTGCTACTGCGATAAGAAATGCGACTCCCGCAAATATAATCCACTCAACTGTTGAGGCTCCTTCTTCATTACAGAGAACCAATTTTGTATTTTTTGCAATTTTCTTTAGCATAATTTACCTCCTATTTATAATTAATCTAGTATTGTAACTAGTTATATCTTAGTAATCATTCAAATTTAACATATTATATTTTAAGTTGGAAAAGCCAAGAATTGACCCATTTGACCGAAGATTGGTAGGGAGAATATAAGTAAAATAGCAATCATTAGAGGGCCTTGGACAACAACAGTCCAAACTCTCCTTTTTTCAATAATTGCTTCTAGTCTATCTTGAATCATAGCTACCACATTTTCTTCCTGCATATTAAAGGCTTCTTCAGCTGTTCCACCTTGTTCTAAGGTTAATTTAACTATAGATACAAATTCTTTAACAGGTTTTATATCAACATTATTCTTAAATTTTTCAAGAGCTTCACTCTCTCCATTGAGGTCTATGTCTATATATAATTCCTTACAAATCTTGTTCCAGTTATCATCTAACTTATCAATACTCCTATATAAAGAATCTTTAAAGGTAAAACCAGCAGATAAGTTAGCTTGAATTATTCTTAAAAAGTCTGGAAAGCTATTAAATAGACTATCTAACTTGTTTTTATAGGCATTTCTTAATAAAAATCCAGGGCCAAACCAAAACATTATAAAACTAGCTATGGCAAGTCCTAGACTTGAAATATTAAAGACAGTAAAAAATATAGCTAAAACCTTACTTGCAAAACTTAAAGCAAAATAAGTATCTACATTTATTGGAGCCTCTACAAGGTCTAGTTTCTTCTTTACTTCTTCTCTTTGCCTAATGTTAATATCTAAAACTGGTAAGATGTAATCTATAATGGGTTTACTTGCTTTTTCAGCAAAGTCATATATATCCTTGCTTGATTTATTATTGTTTAGCTTATTTAACTGTTTTAAACGCCTCTTTTGTAGTTTATAATCCCCTATTTTAAAAAGATTTAATAAGACATTTTTAACTAAGAAAAAAGAGGTAATTATTACAACAAAGCTAGGCAAAAATAAGCCTAAGTCTTTTAAATTTTCCATGTTCCCCTCCTGCATCTACTGGAAAAGAAAAGTATTGAGGGGTAAGCCTTACTTATTTTTTTACTAAGCCTCCCTACTTTTCTTTTCTGGTACTTGTCCTATTCTTCAGCAAGTCTTTCTTCTAACATATCTAATAAGGAATGATATTCATAAAAGAAGTCTTTTTTCTTTATGTGCTTATTTTCTTCTAAAAATTCTTCTATATCTTTTTGAACTTTCTTAAAATCAAAATCATCTATTTCTTTTCGCATATTTACCTCCTTCTTAATCTACTGGTTTAGCAAGTTTCTTTTCAATTATTAAAACGCAAACCAAAACAATAAATAAGACTATTCCTATCCCTATCTTTCCCAAAGTTGTACCTAGCATAAAAGGTAAGTATAGCTCGTTTGTCTTTGCCTGATATAGGAAAAACACAGGAATACACCCAATTAACAAGTAGCAATCCCTTGCAGGACTTCTTAAAGCTGACTTTAGGTTTCTTTTTAATTCAATATCCTTTTGATATTGCTTAATTAGGGTATCAAACAACTTCTTACTAGTCTTTTTTGAGCCGATCTTATCTATGGTTTCAAAGTAATCTGCAAATCTAAGTAAATACTTGTTATTTAGCCTATTTGCCATATTAGTAATGGCTGTTTCTACACTTAAACCAGTAGACACTTCAGCTAGAGCCTTATTCACTTCTTCACCCAAATATGACCTCTGCATTTCATAAGCTGTTGTTTCTAAGGATTTAGTCATATCATTGGTATTTTCATATCTTTTAGATATAAGTTGTAAGAATGTTCCTATTTCTTGATTTATTCTGTCTAATCTTCTGTTTTTCTTAAATTCTAAGATTTGAAAAGAACCTAAAAGCACAAAGGCAGATAAGATTAAGGCTAAGAAAATACTCTTTGATAATATAAAGACTAATATGCCTGTAAATATCAAGGACATTATTAAAATCGCAATAAATTCTTCGACTTGTAGCTTTATTCCTGCCAGTTCTAAGTTGCTTTTTAACTTCTCTTTTTTCTTAGAAGGGATCCTTTGTATGATTTTGTTATTTGCATTAAAAAATTTATCTCTTAATACTGATTCCTTTAATAACCTTTGAGCTTGAGATACTCTAAAGTTACCATTAGTTGTTAAACTCTCTCTTAAAAAGGCAAGTCCAATTAATAAACTTCCACATATTAAGAGCAATATAATAATTGGCATATTATCAACCCTCCAATCTTAACCTCTCGTTAAACCTATCTATTTCTTCCTTCTTAACCCCCCTACGACCTAGCTTATACAACTTAGATTCAGAAATAGGGTTCTTCCAAACCCAACTACCCTTATCTAAATCAAAGCTATAGATTTCCTTATAACCTATAGTGTCCTTATCATAGTCAAAATAAACTTCCCAAAGAGATGAAACCCTTCTACCAATATTGGGTATATCATCTTGGATAAAGATGAACTCTACAGCCTCTCCTATTATCCTTTTAACGACATCTGTGCCTATGGTAGGCATTTGTATTAGGTATTTAGTAATAAGCCTATTTATGGCGTTCTTAGGAGATCCAGCGTGCATTGAAAAGATAGTGGAGTGTCCAGTTTCCATAGCCTCAACGGCTGCTTCAGCTTCGGCCCCCCTAACTTCCCCTACTATGATGTATTTAGGTTTAAGTCTTAGGGCAGCATAGATTAAATCTCTTTGAGATACATTCAAGTCATCATTAGTGCTTTTAAAAGTTTGAAAGGATAGTGAATTACCTACTTCAAGGTCTAATTCCTTAGTATCTTCAATAACTATAGCCCTCTTATTTAGATTGCTTATAGAGTTATTTAATAAGGCTCTTAGGGTTGTAGTCTTACCTGAACCAGTAATACCAGCACAAATAATATTTGATTCACCTTTAATCAAAATATTTAACAAGTCACCCAAGTCCTTATCTATGACTCCTCCACTTATTAAGTCCTCATAAGAAACCTTTTTATTCCCATGCTTTCTCATAGTTAAACTCATAGAGCCTTGGGTTATAATTTCGCTTGTTGCACAACCACGATTACCATAAAGCTCAAAATCACAGATTTTAGACTCACCTACATTTATAGATTTGCCTGCCGTAGAAACAAGTCGCTTAATGAAGTTATTATAGTGTTCTTCATTTTTAAAGCAATTACTTATAGGGTATCTCTTGTTGCAACCATCTATTTCTACATAGATTCTGTCATAGGAGATGAGGTAAATATCGGTTATATTTGGGTTTTGGAAGGCTGGCTCAAGGACTGAATAACCTACAAATTCACTAACTGCCTTGTCAGCAAATTCATTTATACTCAGTCCATTAACCTTTATGCCTTTTAGATTTATAATATCTATAATTTTTGACTTATATTCTCTTTTAAGCCTTTCTAAATACTCCTTATCCTTGATTTCATCAGAATTGACATTAGTTTCTTCCTCTAGGAGGTTTTGGACTATTTCACTTCTAACTCTCTCTAAGGCTTCTTCATAGGATATGGTGATATTATTAGATTCTACATTCCTAATCTTATACATCTCTTTTTTAAAGGTTTTTAAATCTTGTTCAATTCCTTGCATATTACATCACCTAAAAAAACCTTTCTTTTTCTTAGTGCCTACTGACTTATCTTCACTTGTATTTTCACAAGGGTAGACATCCTCACAAACTTTTAACAAGGCCCTCTTGGCATCCTCTGTATAATCTATATTTTTATCAAGAATAATTGGCTCCCCAGTAAATAACCTATTTAAAAATACTGATTTGTCTATTATTGGTATGCTAGTCACTAGGTCAAAACCTGCGTCAACTATATTCTCTTGACTAAACAATAAATCCTCTTTTAGGTTGCTAGATTTATCCTTATTAATAGCCTCATTGAGAACATATTTAACCTTTTTCGCTATGCCAATTTCTTTTAGGAGTTCCCTATATCTGACATTGTTTTTAATATTGTTGAAGTCAAGGTTGATGACATAGTAAGCCTTATCACAAAACTCCAGTAAGGGTAAAGTTGTGGTATGAGATACTGAAGAATTGGTATCTATAATGATTACATCAAATTCATCAGCAATAGCCTCAATTAAATAGGCGTAATATGAAGGATAGATACTAGAAACTTCATTAAAGCTAAGTTCACTACCTACTAGGCAATAGAGATTATCTATTTCCTTATGCTTATAGGGAACAAAACAGTTTAATATAAATCTATTTACCTCCTCTATTTGGTAGGGAGAGGCTTCTAGTTCCCCCGTCTTACTTACTATAGTTGCAATCTTATCCATAGCTGTCTTTAATGTTTTCTTAGTATCTTCCAAGCCTAAGAGAGTTCCAATAGAAAGATTCTGCAAATCCCCCTCGATTAGGCATACCTTTGGGTGATCCTTGCCATACTTAGCTATACCAGTAGCTAAATTAACTGATAAGAAGGACTTACCTGAACCTGGTTTAATTGAAGAACAAATGACTATCTTTGCCCTTCTTTTAGCCTTTTCATCGTAGAAGTCGTCTATAATAAACTTCACATTTTCTTGCCTATTTTCTCTTTTTAATTGTAGGTCTTGGACATAGGATATATCTTTTGGATTTTTTATAAGGTTAACAATAAAATCTATGGTAAAATTCTTATTCCTAGCTATGTCGTATATCCCCATATCTACTAAGAGGCTTAAATCAGATAAGACCTGTTTATCCTTAGAAGGGCTTGTTAGATAAACAATCCTAATGTCCTCTAATGATTTCTTAATATCTATTAAAAGTTTTGTTAAGTTTTCGTTGCCATAGAGTGCATCTGAAATAATTAAAATATTAGGCTGATATTTCTCACAAATAAGTAACAAGTCTTTTTTCTTATCATAAGCCCCTATTACTTGAAAATTAGAATTACTCTGGAGTTCTTTTGCAATAGCCAAATCGACATTGTTTACACCTGTCGCTGTTATAATCTTTTGCATTTTATCAACCCCTTACTTATTAACTGTTGTATCTTTTAAGTCTATTTGAGAGAAATCTACATTTGTTTGATTGTTTATGCCTGTGTTATCTTCTTGGTAAACTTCAGCAGAATCTTCTGGTAAATCAGTACGAGCTGTTTCAGCAGATGCCTTACCAGAGAATACTTTGTTATAGTCACCTACAACATAACCTGAAGTATCATAAGGTTTAGAAACATTAAATCTTTGGACTAGCTTGATTTGACCTACACTTGCACGAGCCTCAATTTCTTCAGCTTGAGCTAGGGTTACTGCAAGTTTAACTCCTATAACTGCCCCTTGATTTTGTCCTTCCTTGGCATTACCCTTATCTTCTTTTACAAGATCTTTAACTAAGATGTCTTGCATAAAAGTCTTGGAATAGACAAAGTTTTGGTCAGTATCGCTATTTTTGTTTTGTCCTTTGCCAACAAAAATTAAATCAACACTAGAGTCCTTTTCTAGTTGGCTTATAGTTGAATCCCCAATATCTTTTAAGGATAGGGTTACAATCCTATACTTGCCACTATTTTCGCCTTCAAGTGGATCTTTCTTATCTTCAGATGTCTTTAAATTTGACATATAAACATATTCTCCACTCTTGGCCTTTCTATCTATCTTTTTGCCTACTATATCTTCACTTGTCTTAGCAAAACTGTTATTTACAGCCTTACTAGGAACTGAAATTTCCTTTATATCCTTGTCAGAAATTGTAGAATAAGCCTCTACATCTCTTGTATAGATATAGGCTTTAGTAGGACTTATTTGATTGTTTGTGTAAAAGTAAATTCCCATACTAGCAACAATAACTACTGCAACTTGTGCTATTAGAATAAATTTACGCTTCTTTTGAATATTCAAAATGCTCTCTCCTTTCCAAGTACCACAAAAGCAGAGTCAAATGGTCTAAATACAATTAGATCGCCCCTTATTAACTCTGCTTTTGGAGTAGATGCTATTCAAAACTTCCTGCCTTAATCTTCTTTAGCTTGTCATCTTCTATTTTGTAAAAAGCTCCTAAATCTGATAGTTTAATATCTCTTATATTTTCAAATACTCCAAGTCTAAATCTTTCGATGTTAGTACATTGACTAATAAATTGTCCTACCCTTAGTGCTAAATCTGTATTTTCACAAATAATTAGTAAAACTGGGCTTTCTTCTATTTCAAAGAAGTATTTCTTCCAAGATTTAGTAGTCAATAATATTTCATATCTTTCTGAAATAGACCTTAAATATTGAGGAAAATCTTCATCCCTCAAAGTTAATAAAATATAGTTTACCTTGTGGTTATTTAACCTCATTGTTAAATCAGCGTCATTGGTTAGGGGTTTCTTATTTACATAAAAAGTCCTTCCTAGGTTAAATTCTTCACAAGTATATTGCTTAGTGTTTTCCATAATATTTATATAAAAATCACTTAGTATCAATTTTTTAAGAACTGCATTGGCTCTTATTAAGTTTTCTGATGTGTACCAAGATTCAAGATCGAGGTTAGTATATTTTTCTAATAAAACCTTACCTGCCATATCTAGGCAATACAATATATAGCAGTCTTTTTCAAGAACTTCCTTGTTCTTCATTTTAATAATATCTGGAACATCTAAGTCATGAACCTTTGGATAATCTTCATATCCATTAGATAAAACAAACTTGTTCAATACCCTCATATTCACCAAGCTTTCCAACCTATCCTTAATTTCAACTCCCAACAATCTTTCAATTCTTTGCTTGTCTAGGAATGTGAATTTATGGACTAGTTTACAGACTTTAACATCTAAATCAGTTAAGTCGCCAGCATCCTTCATTCTAGGAATTTCATGTAGGGCTAGGTTTACATGGAAGGGATTTTTAAAAACTTGGTGGTAAGAATCATCTATTTCTAGTAAATTTTGATTGTTTAGGAAATACATAAGATCACCTTAACCAATCAATTTAACAAAGCGACCTTTGATTCCCTTTTCATTAATTTTTGTAATCTTGTAGGCTATTTTCATACCTGCTTTTAAGCCAAGGTTATCTGGATTATTACAAAGTCCGTCAACACCTGGAGCTATGCCTACAAAAATTCCCCAAGGTCTAGTTGAGCTAATTCTAACTATTATTACATCATTAACCTTATACTTAGATAGGTCAGCTTGATAATCTTCGTGACTCATATCAGTTGGCTTAAAATAAATCTTATTTAAGTAAGTATTTGCAACTTCTACCTCAATTAAATCTCCTGGGTGGTAAAATTGAGAAACCTTTAGGTATTTATTAGAAAAATCAGAGTTCTTAATAATTCCTAGAAATTCATTTACTTTTACCATAGCACCATAAGATAGGAACCATAGGATTTTAGCCTTATAAGGGCCACCTTTTACAAAATCATCAAAGATTTCTTTTTGATATTCAGAAATATCTAAAGAGATTAACTTTCCTTTGTCATCAGTTTCTATAACCTTACCTATTACAGTTTCATTAATCATAAAATCATAATTCTTTAAAGAAGTTGATAGGTCAATCTTGTCAAAAGAAATGATGACCTTATAATCATTTAACTTCTTATCTTCTATTGTTTTTTTATCGTTATCGAGAATACTGATAACTTGTCCTTCACAATATAGATTATCTGCGTTAATTTTATTTATTCTTGTTTTTATAAACATAATTCTGGGCTAGGCCCATCCCCCACTTTCTTTTTTAAAATACAGAAGTTACTTTCTTCCAAAAAGTTTCTTGAATAAAGATTTCTTTTCTTTATTCTTCTTATCGTTATTTGTAATCTCAGGATTGATAAGGTTTATATTTTCATCAATATCGTCTTTCTTATCCCATCCCCACTTCTTCTCAAGCTCATCCCCCTCAAACCTATTAGCATTTTTAGGAGGCTTAATTAAATCTTCTATATCTAAATCCGATACCTTATTAGATATATAGTCCTTAGATTGTTTTAATTTATCTTTTACTTGATATTCCTCAACCTTATTAGATATATAGTCCTTAGATTGTTTTAATTTATCTTTTACTTGATATTCCTTAGCCTTTTCATCTAAGAAGTTTTTAGATTCTTCTAGTTTTTCTTTAACTTCATATTCATCTACCTTGTCATCTAAATAATCTTTAGAATCCTTAAACATTTTCTTAACTTTGTCTATTGAGGATTGGTGCTTGGGTGGAATAGTGGGTTCATCAGGATCTATTGTTATCCTATTTAAACTCATATCTTGACCTTCTTTTCCCCTATCTTCTAGGGATGAATCTATATTTAAAACTATTAAACCCTTATTTTCCTTAGAATCATATAAAGAAAATTCTTCCTCTAAATCCTCATGTTCATCTACATACATATCAAAAGTTGAATCATAGGGTCTGTTAGGTTCTAATTTATTAACTTCATTTGTATCTTGGCTTAGGTCTAGGGTTTTAAGTGTAGGTTCTTGAGGTTGAAGGGAAGGGTTTGAGTCTTGGCTTAAATCTAAGATTTCTTCAGGTTTTGTTTTTAAGTCAAAATTTTCTTCTTTTGGTTTTTCTTCAACTTCTAAGACTAAATTTTCAGATTTATCTTCTTCCACATTCATAGTACCTAGGTCTAAGAATATTTCTTTATCACTAGAGTTTTCAGTTTCTTCTCGATCTACTGGTTTTATATCTAGCTTAATAGGAGTTACTAAATCTTTATCTTTAAGTTCTTCTTCTTGAGCTGGTTTAATTTCTTTTACTTCTACATCAAGTTTTTTATCTTCTATAACTTCTTCTATTCTTATTTCTTCCTTATCGGATTTCGGTAAGTCGATTTTTTCTTCTTTTACTTCTACCTTTTCTATTTCTTTTTTCTTACCTTCTTTAAGTTGTTCTGGAGCCTTTTTCTTTTCAACTTTTTGTTTTTTAATTACATCAAATTTAGAATCTTTTAAATAGATAGATTCTACTTCTCCAGCATAGGTAAAGCTTTGAAGAATTTTTAAACCTAAAGGTGGTCTTTGATAAAGTTCTTCATATTCTTTTTCATCTAGTTTTTTTATATCAAAATCCTTATTTAGGTTTTTGCTTTTACTCTTTGGAAATTTTAAAGCTTTATCTTCTTCTACTAAAGGAATTGAAGATAAGACAAATTTTAAAGAAGATGAAAGCTCTGTAGGTTGGAATGGTTTCTTAACAAAACCTATATTAAGTTCTTCCTTATATTCTTCCTTATCATCCATAGATTGTAGTAGGATAATCCCTAATTCATTAGCTGGATAGATTTTTCTTATCTGTTCTATAATTTTCTTATGGTCTTTAATAGTATCTGCTATTAAAAGCCCTTTTACATCATTATTCCTCATAGCATAGCTAAGGTCTTTTAAATTATCTACGCTAATATACTTGTAATTCTTTCTTAGAATATTACTTACAAGTTTCTTTGAGGCTTGGTTTTCATCAAATATAACTACTATTGGTTTGATCATGTATTTCCTCCTCATCTACTGTAAAAGTAGGAGTATATGAGGGCTTGTTTTTTTTATTAGGTAGCCCCTCTCCTACTTTTAATACTTCCTAAAATTAATCTTCAAATATAAACTCAAGGCTTCCGTCATCTTTGAGTTTTAATTTGGCATTTCCCTTCTTACCAGATTTCCAAGTAAATTCTTTTTCATCTGTTGTACCACCACTTAGGAGGATTTTTATATCTGCCTTAGTGATTGGACTATGACAAAGGGTTTTACCAAAGATAAAATCACAAGAATCCTTATAACCTTCACATAGGTAATAATTCTTGCCTTCTATTACTTTCCTGCCACACTTAGGGCAAGTACCTACTTCTTCTTTTGGAAGTTTTTTATTTTCTGGGAAGATAAAAACAAGTTTACCTTCATCATCAAGTCTTAACTTGGCTGAGCCAGTCTTGCCTGACTTCCAAGTAAATTCCTTTTCTTCGGTTTCTTCTCCATTAAGTAGTCTTTCTACATCTTCTACCTCAATGTCTGTATGGCATAGAGTTCCTGGTAGGGTAAAATCACACATAATGCCAGAGTCTGACTTATAGTTTTCGCACTTATAAAACTTCTTGGCATTTACTACATGACCACCACACTTAGGACAAGTACCAATGACTGCCCCACTTCTATTCATAACTCGTTTTTCCGTACTTTCTTTTAGGCTATTTATATCTTCACTCATACTATCAACTATTTCCTTTCTAAATACACTTGGGTCTAGTTCCCCACTCTCAATTTCCTTTAGCTTGCTTTCAAGAGATCCAGTTAAAGATATGTCTTGAATTTTATGATTAAGGCTTGTGAGAATAATCTCTTGTCCTAAATCGCTTATATAAATATAGTTATTCTTTATGCTGATATATTTTTTCTTTTTAAGTTTTTCAATAATGCCTGCTCTTGTTGCAGGAGTACCTATGCCCCCTACTTCTTTAAGTATGTCTTTATACTGGTCTAAGTCCTCAACCATACTTAGGGTTGGATTTTGCATAACCATTAGTAGACTTGCTTCAGTATAATGACTTGGAGGTCTAGTTATAGATTCTTTAATCTTAGAAGATTTGATTGGAATTTCTTCCCCAACCTTGATTTCCTTTACAACTTCCCTATCTTCTTTTAAGCCTAGGAGAATTTCTCCATAACCTCTTTCAATTACTAGGGATTTATTAGCCTTATATTCCTTCTTATTTTTCTCTCCAATAATTCTATAAACCTCTTTTTTAATTGGTTTTAAGAAAATAATAAAGAATCTTTTAAGGATATATTCATACAAAAGTTTTTCATCACTATTTAAGTTAGAGCTAGTTTTACCCGTTGGAATTATTGCATGGTGGTCTGTAACCTTTCCTTCGTTTATAAACCTCTTGGGTATATCGAAATTCGATAAGAGAGCTAGTTGGTTTGTTCTCTCCCACTCTGCCCCTGTATCTTTATAAGATTTGAGTTTTATAAAGGTGTCTTTGAGGGTGTCTGCTACAGCCTTTGTTAAATATCTTGAATCTGTCCTTGGGTATGAAACTAAGCCCTTTTCATATAAGGCTTGTAATATATCTAAGGTCTTTTTAGATGAAAATTTAAACATCTTATTAGCTTCTTTTTGAAGATCGGTTAAGTCTGGTAACAATGGAGGGTTTGTATATTCAAAGTTCTTTTGAAATTCCTTACATATAAGAAACTTGTCCTTATCTATTTCAGCCTTCATTTTTTCAACATCCAGTTTATCCTCATAGTTCCCCGACTTATAGGTCATATCGGATTTCGATAAGACTTCTAAGTAGTAGGATTTTTTGGATTTGAAGTTTTTTATTTCTTCATCTCGGTTGAAGATGAGTTTGAGGACTGGGGTCATTACCCTCCCCATAGCCATCCCTGTATAAGAAGAAATTGAATAAAATCTGGAGTAATTCATACCATACAGCCAGTCAATCTCTTGTCGTATAAGAGCTGATTCTTTTAAATTTTCCAAGTCTTGATTTGTATAATCTAAAAGATTATCCATAGCCTCCTTAATAGAGGTATCAGTAATATCTTTTAGCCAGAGCCTCTTAACTAAAGTCTTGATATTTAGTAAATCATAGACATTCCAGAAGATTGCCTCACCTTCACGCCCTGCATCAGTAGCGTTTATAATAAAATCAAACTTGTTAGTTTTTATTAGTTCTTTTATCTCTTTAAATAATTTTTGTCCGTAATCTCATATTTAAAATTACTCGGTATCATGGGGAGTTCATTTATATCCCAACTTTTCCAAGAATCTTTGTATTTTTCAGGCTCATATAAACAAGTAATATGACCGTGTAAAGGCTTGTAGGTGATATTAAAATCGCCAAAACTTGAACCTATAACTTGCGATATTGCCCTTGAAACAGAAGGTTTTTCTGTAATTAATAAAACATTCTTCATATTTACCTCCTAGAGTAAAGTTATCGAGAGAATCCACCTTTATATTTCATATACTCGAAAAGTGGAGAGAATAAAGCGACTTGGATTTAATATTAAAAGCTCTTATCTCCACTTTTCAGGTACTTGCAAAATAACTTGTGTCTTGTATAGACCTTGCTATACTACAAGTAAAGATTAAGACTTATCGAAATCCGATAGGTTAAATATATAATTAATTTTTAATGATTACCCCTAAGAGGAAAGTAGGTGGCTATATGCTTAAAGTTTATGCTGCTGGGTTAGATACGCTAACACCAGAAGAAGTTAGTAAATTAAACAAGGCTCTAGGAGCCTTTAAGGGTGAAATTAATGACCTAGCAACTTTTTTAATAGCCTTCACATTAGTAACAGCTATACTATGTCTGATTATTCACTTTATTCGACTTCAAGGATCCTATAGTCATCCTTTAATTCGTAGAGATATTTTGAAGGACATATTTACTGTTCTAATATGTGTATCATTGTTATCGGCTGTCGGTTTAATAGTTTCACTAATATTAAATTCCTTCATATAGGAATAGGGGGTAAAGAATGAATTTTAATGAAATAAGATACAAAAATATGATGGATAAAATTTTCCAAGACGCTGGAAATCTGGAGAGTTTAATTCCTTATGAATCCAAAATCTTGGTTTATGAAGATTGTGTCGTGACTTTAACCTTGGATGAAGAAGGTTATGCCAATGTTCAAATCTTCGCAGGAGATGTTAAGAATGTTTTATAGAAACATCTGATGAACTTGAATCTTTACTTGGAGAAGATCCAGTAGAAGAAATTAAGTCATATATTTTGGAAATCAATAAGTGATTATATTTAGGAGGAAACAAATGAATAAGAAAAAATTATAACAATGTGCTTAGCAGCAAGCCTATTAAGTCCAATAGGAACTTTTGCTCAATCAATGGATAGTGCTAACAATATTTCTTACTTATACCTAAAAGAAAAGCAAGCTAAAGGTTTAACTCTTAAAGAAACCCTAGAGGCCTATAAGAAAAATGACTATTCTTTTGCTAGAAGTGATTTAGGTGTAAGAAACAACATATTTAATGACTATAAAGTTAAAGCTACTACTGGTGACCTAGTTACTAATGATGTAGAAGAAGTCAAAAACTCAATGACTAATGACTTAAATAGTCTAAGTTTAAAAGAATTAAGAGATAAAACTACTGACTTGTTAAAAGATCTAAAAGTTAGAATTAACTATGGGGTAGATGAGCTAAATAAAGATGAACTTATTCCACTAATAATTAAGCTTATAGATATGCAAGAAGTTAGAGATAGGGAAGAATCAAAACACGAAATTGTTATTGAGGATGAAGAAGAAGTATCGAAATCCGATAAGAAGGATAATAAGATAGAAGATATAAAAGAAGATACTAAGGCTAAAGCAGAAGAAAAAACTACAGACAATAAACTAGAAAAGAAGGCTTCATCCTCTAAGTCTAATAACAAAGAAGTTAAAACTAATGAAAGTTTTAATTGGGATAACTTCTCTTTCAAAGAGCAAAATAATAAGAAGGCTCAACCAGCACCAGCTATAGAAAATAATCCTCAAACTAATGCAAGTATGAAGGATTTTATTAATAATACTGGTTTCCAAGAGGATAATAAATTACAACAAAAAGATGAAAGTAAGGCTCCAGAAAATAATCAAAATAATCCTCAAGCTGATATAGATAATTTCTCCTTTGATAGTCTCAAAGAAGAAAATCTTCCTTCAGTTTTTGAAAGTCCTAAACTTGAATCTACTGAACCTAGACAAACTTTACAAATTGCCCTAAGGTAAGGAAGAAAATCCAAAATGGATTGATACTGGTATAGTTGTTAGTCAAAATAATGACAACTCTATCTTAGGTAATACTAAGGCAACACTATCAGTTATTAGTAAAATGACTGATCTTAAAAAGGTTGATGGAAAGAAGATAATGCTTTAGTTTTATATAAGGGTCAATTCAAAGAAATTACATCGAATTTCGATATAGAAAACCTATTAAATATCCAAATAAAAGCACAAGATTCACGAATGGGTGGTAAGTTTAATCTAGCTGATTATCTTGAAATGAATGGTAACCTAGTTGTGGTAATGGTAAAAAGGTTAACCTACAAGAAGATCCTGAAGTTGATAATTCTAGGGTGCTTTTACCATTGAGGCAAATAGCTGAATCTATGGGTATAAAAATAGACTGGAATCAAGAAAAGCAAGTTGCAACTATAATGACAACATAGTTTATGATATGTTAAATAATA
>NZ_MJIH01000007.1:0-3466 GCF_001940285.1 Peptoniphilus grossensis | reverse complement strand
TTCTTTTTAAAGTCTTTATTTAGTATGAGTACCTTCAAGTGGACCATTAGACCAAGGATAATCAAAAGAATTACATATCTCATCAAACCAGTTATTAAAAGCAGTGATACAAGATTTAAATTCTTTTAAATCAGATTCTTCAGCTCTTCTTATCCATTCCCTTAAAGATTTAGATGCTCTAACTCTATTGGGTTGACTTAGAACATATTGGTAAAACAGTTCCTTTAACCTATATGCTAACTTCAAATCGTTGTTTAAATCAAGCATTAAAGAAACTTCTTTAGCTTGTTCAGTTGTTAAATTAGAAGCAGGTTTTGTAAGTAGACTCCTACTTCTCTTAAAATACTTTCTAAGCTTAGAAGAAATATCTTTTGAATCCTCTTTCTAACATTCTCTAAAGCCCATGAAACTTGTCTTATGAAGTGATACCTATCACAATATGGATAGAAGTTTTAAAGAACCTATTCTTAACAGACTTAAAGGTATTGGACATATCACTTACAAAAAACTTAACTTCTTGTCTCTCCTTGTTAGGAACTTTTTTAAAGTATTTAAACAAAAGTTCTTATCCCTAGTAGGCAAATATCAATGACAGAGTGCTTATCACCATTAAGAAGAGAAGTTTGATACTTAATATTTCCACTATCACCTTTAAACTCATCTATACACAATACACTTGAAAGTTTTGCTCTTGAACATATAAACAATGTAAATTCTCAAAACAGTATTAGAAGAAACATTATACCTACTAGCAATAGAAGAGCTAGAATGAAGTTCATTAAATTCAGCAACAATAGCAAAAACAAGCCTATAAGTCATAGTGTGACCCTTAGCAATAAAATCAAGTTCTCTTTCAAACGACAACCACAAGACTTACAATCATACCTAGTCTTCTTTAAATGATAAGACATTCTTACCATGAATATGAGTATCCTTAATCTTTTGAATCCTATGATCATGAACCCAAATCTTTGTAGAACCACAGTGAGGACAAGTATCCATCTTTGTAACAGAAGCATAAATGTGAACAAATTCCTTATCCTCACAAAAACTATCAAAAATTACATCTTTAAAACCCAACAAATTCATGTTATTATTATTTTGCACTTATATGCACCTCCTAACAAAGTTTGTTGTTATTTTAAGTTTAGGACTAAATGCGTATAAGTGCAATTTTTTTACATAAAAATATCTGTTAGAGATTTACTCCCCAACAGATATTATAGAGCCTTTTTTTATTTATTATAATGAAGAATTAGAAAGAGGATAATTTTTTAGAGCTTAAGTATATGCAATTAAAAGTTAATTTTTTCATTATATATTATTAACAGGTTGAGAAAAATATTTGCTTTAAGATCTAAAATTAAGAATGGTCAAGGTAACTATATAATAAAAAGAAATAGGTGAATAAAGCATAGTTATATATGTATGTTTCAAAAGAAAAGTGTTATAAATATAATTGATGGGTATCTTGTTAATAACTAATTACTAGTTTAATGATGAGATAGATTATAGAAAATGGGAGTCTATCCAGTGTGAGAGTTATATTTTAAACTATGATTTCAAAAGGAACTAATTGAAGAACATTATAAGTATGAAATATATGATCCTCAAGGGGGGTATATAACTACAGTACACTGGAGTGGAAGAAGGTAAATTTTAATGCCTAGATATTTTTTAACAGACAAGTATACAATTTTATACTTTATACTACAAATCATGTGTCTTCTAGCTATGTATAGAAGTTTCAAAAAAAGGTTATAAAATTTTATACTTGTCTGTTAAAATATCTAGGCATTAAATTTACCTTCTTCCACTCAGTGTACTGTAGTTATATACCCCCTTGAGGATCATATATTTCATACTTATAATGTTCTTCAATTAGTTCCTTTTGAAATCATAGTTTAAAATATAACTCTCACACTGGATAGACTCCATTTTCTATAATCTATCTCATCATTAAACTAGTAATTAGTTATTAACAAGATACCCATCAATATATTTATAAACACTTTCTTTTGAAACATACATATATAACTATGCTTTATTCACCTATTTCTTTTATTATATAGTTACCTTGACCATTCTTAATTTTAGATCTTAAAGCAAATATTTTTCTCAAACCTGTTAATAATATATAATGAAAAATAAATTAACTTTTAATTGCATATACTTAAGCTCTAAAAATTATCCTCTTTCTAATTCTTCATTATAATAAATAAAAAAGGCTCTATAATATCTGTTGGGAGTAAATCTCTAACAGATATTTTTATGTAAAAAAAATTGCACTTATACGCATTTAGTCCTAAACTTAAAATAACAACAAACTTTGTTAGGAGGTGCATATAAGTGCAAAATAATAATAACATGAATTTGTTGGGTTTTAAAGATGTAATTTTTGATAGTTTTTGTGAGGATAAGGAATTTGTTCACATTTATGCTTCTGTTACAAAGATGGATACTTGTCCTCACTGTGGTTCTACAAAGATTTGGGTTCATGATCATAGGATTCAAAAGATTAAGGATACTCATATTCATGGTAAGAAATGTCTTATTCATTTAAAGAAGACTAGGTATGATTGTAAGTCTTGTGGTTGTCGTTTTGAAAGAGAACTTGATTTTATTGCTAAGGGTCACACTATGACTTATAGGCTTGTTTTTGCTATTGTTGCTGAATTTAATGAACTTCATTCTAGCTCTTCTATTGCTAGTAGGTATAATGTTTCTTCTAATACTGTTTTGAGAATTTTACATTGTTTATATGTTTCAAGAGCAAAACTTTCAAGTGTATTGTGTATAGATGAGTTTAAAGGTGATAGTGGAAATATTAAGTATCAAACTTCTCTTCTTAATGGTGATAAGCACTCTGTCATTGATATTTTGCCTACTAGGGATAAGAACTTTTTGTTTAAATACTTTAAAAAGTTCCTAACAAGGAGAGACAAGAAGTTAAGTTTTTTGTAAGTGATATGTCCAATACCTTTAAGTCTGTTAAGAATAGGTTCTTTAAAACTTCTATCCATATTGTTGATAGGTATCACTTCATAAGACAAGTTTCATGGGCTTTAGAGAATGTTAGAAAGAGGATTCAAAAGATATTTCTTCTAAGCTTAGAAAGTATTTTAAGAGAAGTAGGAGTCTACTTACAAAACCTGCTTAATTTAACAACTGAACAAGCTAAAGAAGTTTCTTTAATGCTTGATTTAAACAACGATTTGAAGTTAGCATATAGGTTAAAGGAACTGTTTTACCAATATGTTCTAAGTCAACCAATAGAGTTAGAGCATCTAAATCTTTAAGGGAATGGATAAGAAGAGCTGAAGAATCTGATTTAAAAGAATTTAATCTTGTATCACTGCTTTTAATAACTGGTTTGATGAGATATGTAATTCTTTTGATTATCCTTGGTCTAATGGTCCACTTGAAGGTACTCATACTAAGATAAAGACTTTAAAAAGAAATTGTT
>NZ_MJIH01000006.1:0-4620 GCF_001940285.1 Peptoniphilus grossensis | reverse complement strand
GAAATAACAAAAGTATTTGAAGAAACTATTAGATCTACAACATCAAAAGTTATTGATGAAGATATTACTGAAAAAGGGGAGTTTGTAATTTGTATAGAAGGCAATAATAAAGAAGAAAATTATAATATAAAAGACTTTTGGAAGAAGAGTTAAATAGGGGTGTAAAAAAATCTCAAGCTGTGAAAGAAATTTCAAAAAAATATAATATTCCAAAAAACGATGTTTACAAGGAGAGCTTAAATTTATGATAAATTTAAAGGAACTTGAAGGTCAAATAAAAAATGTAAATTTAAATTTGAGAGATAAGTATCGACTTTGTATTTAGAATAAATCATAGTGAATTTAGAGAGAAATAAATAAAGACGTGGGAAAAATTATCAAAATGGAAAAATTTAAAAAAAAGCGAAATTTCCAAATACAAAAAAACTGTGGGAGTTGACCGGTTCAAACAATAGAGCTGGCGGTTGCTTTTCCGCATTTTATCGAAATTTTTCAAGGACTTGCGAAGTCAACTGATGGCAATGAAGTTTATAAAACTAATGTCTATACCCCGACTTTAAACTCAAATTACGACGATAAAAACCTTTCACAAAAAACTTTTGGCGACTATTGAAATAGAAACTGCTATTGAATATATAGATAAATATGATTTTGATTATTTAATGATGGACGGAGGATTTATTAGGTATAAAATCAATTGTTTGGAATTATTTAAGGAGCTTCGTGAATGTTGTGAAAGAAAAAACATAATTCTCTTTGGTGTGATCAAAGATATAAAGACCAATGTTATTGCAAGAAGTCTTGAACTTGACGAAAGCATTTATGATAGAGAAATTTTATTCAATAGACTTAATATTGGCGAAGCAATTTTAATAAAAAATGAAATAAATAAAAAATTTATTAAAGATGGAATGGGAGAAGGGTTTTCCTCTGCATTTATGAGAACTTCAAGATTTCCTGGAGCAATTGGAGTTGATATTTTAGATACGCAAGAAGATTATTTAATGGAAATTTGCAATTTAATTTATACTTTAACTCCAATGTCATCGAGAGGAGTACCACTTTGGCTTGATATTGTAGATAAAGATGTAAAAATTACTGATGAAATATTAGAAATGCTTTTGGAAGAATATTTAGACAGAGATGTTTATGAACGATTTTTTATTTCTGAACGAGATAAGAGATCTTTATAGGAGGAAAAATGAAAGTACTTGGAGTTACTACTACAAGGGAAGTATATATTGGTTCAAAGGAAAAAAACTTTCGAAACAATGAATTTTTAATAGTGAAGATCCAGTTCAAGGCGATATTATTGGAGAAGTTGTTGATTCAAAAACTTTTAACAGATTTATTCCTCTTGATATTGGAGGGGATTTTGTAGACAATGATGTATTATCATCTCTTGATTCCATGGGTTACGATGTTGGGGAAGAAACAGTTTATGTAGCAAAACTAAGATTTTTTGAAGAATTACTTTATCCACCGCTTACTGGAAGTGATTTGAGAACACCAGAATTTTATGAAATTAAAAATTTATTAATAGATACAATGCCAAATAATTCTTTAATTCTCGGCTCAATTAAAAATACGACAACATTGCAAAGGTATGGATGATGTTTATAAAAATCTTTTTAGTACCTTTGAAAACAAGGAATATTTAAAACAAAGAGAACTTCCTTATTTATTTGATTATAAATCCATGCACCAATATCCTCACATAGGAGTATTTGGAGGATCTGGAAGTGGTAAGTCTTTTGGGCTTAGAGTTATATTAGAAGAATTAATGGAAATAGGAGTACCTGCAATTGTAATGGATCCTCATTACGAAATGGATTTTTCAAATAATTCTGAAATTTCTAATAAGAATTATAGTGACAAATTTAAATGCCTTGAAATAGGATTGCAAACGGGAATAAAATTTCAAGAGTTACAAAAACGAGACCTAAAGAATCTTTTAAACGCCGCATCACCCGCTTACAGATTCCATGAAAAATGTAATCGACATAATGCTAACAAAGGGATCTAGCTTTGAATCCTTTAAAAATAAATTGGATATGCTTTTGGAAGGACAAGAGATCGGTCAAAAGATAAAATATTATCGGAAATTGCAGGCAGAACCAGACATAACTAGAAAGAATAGATTTGAAGAAGTATTGGATATATACGAAAGATATGACAAAACTTGCAATTCAATGAGCGTTCGTGGGGTTTTGTGGAGGCTTATAAATCTTCAAAACGAAGGGATTTTCTCCCACAATATTGACGAGCTTTTAGATTTATTAAAGAGGAGAAAATTAGTTGTACTTCAAGGATCGACAAGAATTATAAATGTTTTTCAACTTATCTTTTGGCTAAATTATATTATTTAATAAATCTAAAAGCTCGTCAATATTGTGGGAGAAAATCCCTTCGTTTTGAAGATTTATAAGCCTCCACAAAACCCACGAACGCTCATTGAATTGCAAGTTTTGTCATATCTTTCGTATATATCCAATACTTCTTCAAATCTATTCTTTCTAGTTATGTCTGGTTCTGCTGCAATTTCCGATAATATTTTATCTTTTGACCCGATCTCTTGTCCTTCCAAAAGCATATCCAATTTATTTTTAAAGGATTCAAAGCTAGATCCCTTTGTTAGCATTATGTCGATTACATTTTTCATGGAATCTGTAAGCGGTGATGCGGCGTTTAAAAGATTCTTTAGGTCTCGTTTTTGTAACTCTTGAAATTTTATTCCCGTTTGCAATCCTATTTCAAGGCATTTAAATTTGTCACTATAATTTCTTATTAGAAATTTCAGATTATTGAAAAATCCATTTCGTAATGAGGATCCATTACAATTGCAGGTACTCCTATTTCCATTAATTCTTCTAATATAACTCTAAGCCAAAAGACTTACCACTTCCAGATCCTCCAAATACTCCTATGTGAGGATATTGGTGCATGGATTTATAATCAAATAAATAAGGAAGTTCTCTTTGTTTTAAATATTCCTTGTTTCAAAGGTACTAAAAAGATTTTTATAAAACATCATCCATTACCCTTTGCAATGTTGTCGGTATTTTTAATTGAGCCGAGAATTAAAGAATTATTTGGCATTGTATCTATTAATAAATTTTTAATTTCATAAAATTCTGGTGTTCTCAAATCACTTCCAGTAAGCGGTGGATAAGTAATTCTTCAAAAAATCTTAGTTTTGCTACATAAACTGTTTCTTCCCCAACATCGTAACCCATGGAATCAAGAGATGATAATACATCATTGTCTACAAAATCCCCTCCAATATCAAGAGGAATAAATCTGTTAAAAGTTTTTGAATCAACAACTTCTCCATATATTCGCCTTGAACTGGATCTTCAACTATTAAAAATTCATTGTTTCGAAAGTTTTTTTCCTTTGAACCAATAATATACTTCCCTTGTAGTAGTAACTCCAAGTACTTTCATTTTTCCTCCTATAAAGATCTCTTATCTCGTTCAGAAATAAAAAATCGTTCATAAACATCTCTGTCTAAATATTCTTCCAAAGCATTTCTAATATTTCATCAGTAATTTTTACATCTTTATCTACAATATCAAGCCAAAGTGTACTCCTCTCGATGACATTGGAGTTAAAGTATAAATTTAAATTGCAAATTTCCATTAAATAATCTTCTTGCGTATCTAAAATATCAACTCCAATTGCTCCAGGAAATCTTGAAGTCTCATAAATGCAGAGGAAAACCCTTCTCCCATTCCATCTTTAATAAATTTTTTATTTATTTCATTTTTTATTAAAATTGCTTCGCCAATATTAAGTCTATTGAATAAAATTTCTCTATCATAAATGCTTTCGTCAAGTTCAAGACTTCTTGCAATAACATTGGTCTTTATATCTTTGATCACACCAAAGAGAATTATGTTTTTTCTTTCACAACATTCACGAAGCTCCTTAAATAATTCCAAACAATTGATTTTATACCTAATAAATCCTCCGTCCATCATTAAATAATCAAAATCATATTTATCTATATATTCAATAGCAGTTTCTATTTCAATAGTCGCCAAAAGTTTTGTGAAAGGTTTTTATCGTCGTAATTTGAGTTTAAAGTCGGGGTATAGACATTAGTTTTATAAACTTCATTGCCATCAGTTGACTTCGCAAGTCCTTGAAAAATTTCGATAAAATGCGGAAAAGCACCGCCAGCTCTATTGTTTGAACCGTCAACTCCACAGTTTTTTGTATTTGGAAATTTCGCTTTTTTAAATTTTTCCATTTTGATAATTTTTCCCACGTCTTTATTTATTTTCTCTCTAAATTCACTATGATTTTATTCTAAATACAAAGTCGTACTTATCTCTCAAATTTAAATTTACTTTTTTATTTGACCTTCAAGTTCCTTTTAAATTTATCATAAATTTAAGCTCTCCTTGTAAACATCGTTTTTGGAATATTATATTTTTTTGAAATTTCTTTCACAGCTTGAGATTTTTTTACACCCCTATTTAACTCTTCTTCCAAAAGTTCTTTTATATTATAATTTTTTTTTTATTATTGCCTTCTATACAAATTACAAACTCCCTTTTTCAGTAATATCTTCATCAATAACTTTTGATGTTGTAGATCTAATAGTTTCTTCAA
>NZ_MJIH01000005.1:0-3843 GCF_001940285.1 Peptoniphilus grossensis | reverse complement strand
ATATTGATTTAAATATATTTAAAAAATTTAATAAAATTGGTATTACCGCCGGAGCATCCACACCGGAATCGTAATCAAGGAGGCTGTTTGTAGGATGGAAAATTTTGACAAAGGTGAGATGATGGAAGCCATTGATAATTCTTTTAAAAGGATTAGAAAGGGCGAAGTAGTAACTGGAGAGGTTTTATATATAACTGATTCAGAAGTAATGGTAAATCTTGGATACAGATCAGATGGTATCATTTCAAAAGATGAACTTGCAGGAGGACCAGATGTTAATCCAGCAGATCTTTATAAACAAGGTCAAGAAATTGATGTATATGTTTTAAAGATGGACGATGGAGATGGCAATGTTGTTCTTTCAACAAAAAGAGTTGCTGATATGAAAATTTGGGATGAAGTTGAAGAACTTATAATAACAAAGAAAAGATTACAGTAACTATAAAAACCAAGTAAAAGGCGGACTTACTGCAGATTTCAGAGGATTAAATGTATTTATACCAGCATCTCATGTTTCTGTTAGATTCCAAAAGATTTAAGCAAATTCGTTGGAGAAGAATTTGAAACTGAAATTATCGATTTTGACAAGAGAAAGAAAAGAATTGTAGCTTCAAGGAAGAATGTACTTCAAGAAGAATTAGACAAAGTTCGTGATGAAGTATACGACAAGCTTAAAGAAGGAGACATTATAGAAGGAACTGTACAAAGATTAACTAACTTTGGTGCTTTCGTAGATGTTGGAGGTGTTGACGGACTTATCCATATTTCTGAACTTTCATGGAATAGAGTAAAACACCCATCAGATGTTGTATCACCTGGAGATGTAGTTAAAGTACAAGTTCTAAACGTTGATAAAGAAAAAATAGAATCGCACTTGGACTAAAACAAACTATGGAAAACCATGGATGTGTTCAAAACGAAGTTAAAATTGGCGATGTAGTAAAGGGCAAAGTTGTAAATCTTCTCGATTTTGGTGCTTTTGTAAGACTTGAACAAGGCGTTGATGGACTTCTCCATGTATCACAAATTGCAAGAGAACATGTTGAAAAACCACAAGATAAACTTTCTATTGGCGAAGAAGTTACAGTTAAAGTAACTGACATTGATGAAGAAAATCAAAAAATTTCTCTTTCTATCAAGGCTCTAATTGAACCTGAGGTAAAAGAAGAAGACGAAGAATCTAAACCAAGAGAAAGAAAACCAAGAAGAGAAAGAAAAGTAGCTCCAAAAAGAGAAAAGAAAATTGAAGAACCAAAACAAGATGACTTCAACATGACTATTGGAGAAATGCTTGGACTTAACTTTGCTGACGCAGATTTAGATTCTGAAATTCTCGAAGACGGAAAAGAAATTTCAGCTTCAGAAAAAGAAGAAACTGAAAAATCAACAGAAGAATAAAATATTTATAAAGAGAGAATTAGTCTCTCTTTTTATTTGTGTTAAATTTTGGTTCTTTGTCAAATAGTGTTGGTGAATAAAAATTAATGATATATGGTTTATATCTTATGACTTAAACCATATATTTTTTTATGGTAAAAACATAAAAAATTCTCAATCTAAAATTATCAAAGGAACGGTAACCGTAAGAAATTCTTTTAATAACTTTGATCTTGTTGTTAATACCTTCAACCTTTCCATTGTTGTAATTAGTATTTAAAGTATTCTTAATCTTTTCTAAATATTGATAGCTGTACTTATAGCTGTCTTAATTTTTCTATATATTTCCCAAACTCATCAGGTTTAAATTCCTGCAAAATAGTTTTTAAAGTGTCAAAATTTTTCTCTCTAATAGCAAATAAAATATTTTGGATTAAGTCATAAATCTTCCTGAAAGAATAGTCAAAATCTAAAATATGTTCAACTATTTCTTTTTGAGAGATAAATCCTTTAAAACAAGGAAAACTCTTAAAATGTGTTGATATTAACTTAGCCTTAGGAAGCATAATAACTTCCAGTACCTTTTTAAACACCTATACTCATGAGAGTCTGTTTTAAACTTCTTCATTAGTTGAACTCTTGCCATATTAAAAGCACGAGTAAAATTTTGAACAATATGAAACTTATCAAGAACAATACAAGCGTTTTTAAAAACCTTTTTAACAAGTTCCATATAGGGAGAGTAAATATCACAAACAACAATCTTAACTTGATCTCTAACTCTTCTTGGAATCTTAGAAAATAAGTGTCTAATTTAAATAGTCTCCTATCAGGAAGTATATCAATAATCTCACCAGTAATAGAATTGGTACAAATAAAGCTCATAGCGCCTGATACATTTTTAGTAGACTTAAATTCATCTATAGATAGTATCGGTGGAAGATAAGAAAAATCCTGTTTAAAGGATTTACTCCATTCTTTAAAAACTCTAACAACGGTGTTAGGGCTGACACCATTAGATTCAGCAATAGACTTAAAGGATGAAATTTCAGTAAGATCTACAGCAATCTTTCTTTTTACATCATTAGATATATTAGAATACTCATTAACTATATTGGTTTTAGCACTAAAGGTAGAACCGCACTCTTTACATAAAAATCTTTGCTTTTTTAGAAAAAGAATAGTCGGTATATTAGAAACATCAGGAAGTTTAATCTTACAAATCTTAGTACCATATTTTATAATATTAAAAGATTCATTAACATGACCGCAACATGGGCAAACCTCTGGGTGTAAGTTAATTTTCCATAAATAAATTTAGTGTCTATGTACTTAACTTTTTGACAATAATATTTTCAGTATCAATTACTATTTTTATCTTTAATGTTCAACAAATCTTTTATATAATTATTAATAGACATAGAATCACTCCTTGGTATTTGGTAGCAACTATATTTTATAGGAATGTGATTTCTATGTCTATTTTTTATACATTTCCATACAAAAATAGTGCTGATGATTTCTCACCAACACTATTTATTATAGAACCTTTAAGCTTTTAAATTAAAGGATATTGTTAATATTTTAAACTTATTTATTTTTATTCAATTCTTCCTTATATAAAAGATATGTTCCCAATATAGTTGAAATATATAAGTAATTTCTCATATATTCTACTGAATCAAATATCTTAAGTTCAAGAAAGTGTGCATAGGAATTTTTTCTAAAGATTTAAAAGAATAAGAGTATATACGTTAATACAAAAGGGTTAATAAATACTAATATTAATAAAAATTTTTTTTTCATATTATATTCTATCACTCATCCAAATTGATCCACTTACAGAAATGTGGTCATAAAAACGTGAAGTGTAGGATGCAGTATAGGAACCATTATTATTTTTCCATTTGCACCAATACTTATAAAATGAGTAGTGCTACCCTTGGTTATATATATCGCCATATAGATCATATACCATACTGCTAGAATTCACAATTTCTGCATACATATTACCAGAATAAATTTACCGTTGCCATCAATAGCGATATTTGAAATACTATCCATTCGTCCGTGGTCTAGGTAACATCTAACAATTAAATTAATTTTATAATTATAGTTATTTGAATGTATCGTTTTTGAATAAGTAAGATCCATTTAATTCATCGTCATATCCAGCAGGGACACATATTCCATTAGCATTTAATTTATATATCGAACATCTGAATCTGTAATGTTAATTGTACCATTTAATGATTCATTTACTTGAGAGGACTGAGTATCTGTCTTTGCAAAACAAAAAGATGGTATAAAACAAAATAACAATAAAATAACAAAGAACTTTTTCATTATTTACCTCCAATACTAGATTAAAATATAATTGTTACAATATCCTTTAAATTAATTATAATGATTTGCAAACGTTTCGTCAAATAATAATTCATAAATATTTATATCTTTATGATTATG
>NZ_MJIH01000004.1:0-6014 GCF_001940285.1 Peptoniphilus grossensis | reverse complement strand
AATGCAGGTATTAAGATGAAATTGTAAGAGAAATAAAATTTATGAACTTCCAAGACTTGACGACTACAATCATCAATCCTGTGTTTATATTCCAAGGAGCAAAGGCAAAAATCTTAATATTATTCTAAATAAATGTCATCTATTATAAATGAAGAAGATTTATATTTAGATGAAGCTAATTTAAAAATATAAAAAATGAAATTATAAAAAGTCCAATTCAATTTCTATGGATTATGAAAATGAAGAAAATATCTTAGCATTGTCACTTTTATTAATTTTGTAAAGAGTAATGATGGTCTAATTGATTTACGACAAATTTATAATAAAATCTATAAAAGATTGGATATGGTCTAATTGATTTACGACAAATTTATAATAAATCTATAAAAGATTGGATAAAATAGCGGATTTTTTAAATAAATGTAGAAATAAAGTCAATATGAGTTATAATTGTAACAGTCTTAGGTTTGCGTGCCCTTATAAGTGCGTGATGTTTTCTGAAACATGGCAATTCTAAGAAAGATTAAAGAAAATCTTCAAGGAGGATATTAAATGAACAAATCAGAATTAGTAGCAAATATTGCTGAAAAAGCAGGTCTTACTAAAAAGACGCTGAACAGCTTTAAACGGATTTATCTCTTCAGTTCAAGAAGCTCTTGCTAAGGGAGAAAAGGTTCAATTAGTTGGATTTGGAACTTTTGAAGTTAGACAAAGAAAAGCTAGAGAAGGAAGAAACCCTAGAAATCCAGAAGAAGTTATTAAGATTCTGCATCTAAGCACCAGTTTTTAGATCAGGTAAAGCTCTTAAAGAAGCTGTTAATAAGTAAGATCTAGTGCTTCTTTAAACTAGGTGATAAAGTAGCATGAGAACTACTTATTTTTAGTACAAATAGTGTAAGAAGGTGTTAATGCCTATCTTGCACTATTTTTTTAGGCTCTATGTCAATATTGGGGAGACTCGTTAATTCGGTCTCTCTTTCCATTAAAAATCAATACTTAGGCGCTATTAGAATATCAAACTAAATAACTAAAAAATTACTAAAAATAGGTATAGCAAACAAAACCCTAGGGTTTTGCAAATTTTCCCGTTTTCATATCATTACTTACAAGCAACATGATTCTCTTTCTAAACAAATTGAAATTTTTCATACCAAACAATTTCTTTTTAAAGTCTTTATCTTAGTATGAGTACCTTCAAGTGGACCATTAGACCAAGGATAATCAAAAGAATTACATATCTCATCAAACCAGTTATTAAAAGCAGTGATACAAGATTTAAATTCTTTTAAATCAGATTCTTCAGCTCTTCTTATCCATTCCCTTAAAGATTTAGATGCTCTAACTCTATTGGGTTGACTTAGAACATATTGGTAAACAGTTCCTTTAACCTATATGCTAACTTCAAATCGTTGTTTAAATCAAGCATTAAAGAAACTTCTTTAGCTTGTTCAGTTGTTAAATTAGAAGCAGGTTTTGTAAGTAGACTCCTACTTCTCTTAAATACTTTCTAAGCTTAGAAGAAATATCTTTTTGATCCTCTTTCTAACATTCTCTAAGCCCATGAAACTTGTCTTATGAAGTGATACCTATCACAATATGGATAGAAGTTTTAAAGAACCTATTCTTAACAGACTTAAGGTATTGGACATATCACTTACAAAAACTTAACTTCTTGTCTCTCCTTGTTAGGAACTTTTTTAAGTATTTAAACAAAAGTTCTTATCCCTAGTAGGCAAATATCAATGACAGAGTGCTTATCACCATTAAGAAGAGAAGTTTGATACTTAATATTTCCACTATCACCTTTAAACTCATCTATACACAATACACTTGAAAGTTTTGCTCTTGAAACATATAAACAATGTAAAATTCTCAAACAGTATTAGAAGAACATTATACCTACTAGCAATAGAAGAGCTAGAATGAAGTTCATTAAATTCAGCAACAATAGCAAAAACAAGCCTATAAGTCATAGTGTGACCCTTAGCAATAAAATCAAGTTCTCTTTCAAAACGACAACCACAAGACTTACAATCATACCTAGTCTTCTTTAAATGAATAAGACATTTCTTACCATGAATATGAGTATCCTTAATCTTTTGAATCCTATGATCATGAACCCAAATCTTTGTAGAACCACAGTGAGGACAAGTATCCATCTTTGTAACAGAAGCATAAATGTGAACAAATTCCTTATCCTCACAAAAACTATCAAAAATTACATCTTTAAAACCCAACAAATTCATGTTATTATTATTTTGCACTTATATGCACCTCCTAACAAAGTTTGTTGTTATTTTAAGTTTAGGACTAAATGCGTATAAGTGCCAATTTTTTTTACATAAAAATATCTGTTAGAGATTTACTCCCCAACAGATATTATAGAGCCTTTTTTTATTTATTATAATGAAGAATTAGAAAGAGGATAATTTTTTAGAGCTAAGTATATGCAATTAAAAGTTAATTTATTTTTCATTATATATTATTAACAGGTTTGAGAAAAATATTTGCTTTAAGATCTAAAATTAAGAATGGTCAAGGTAACTATATAATAAAAAGAAATAGGTGAATAAAGCATAGTTATATATGTATGTTTCAAAAGAAAGTGTTTATAATATAATTGATGGGTATCTTGTTAATAACTAATTACTAGTTTAATGATGAGATAGATTATAGAAAATGGGAGTCTATCCAGTGTGAGAGTTATATTTTAAAACTATGATTTCAAAAGGAACTAATTGAAGAACATTATAAGTATGAAATATATGATCCTCAAGGGGGGTATATAACTACAGTACACTGGAGTGGAAGAAGGTAATTTTAATGCCTAGATATTTTTAACAGACAAGTATACAATTTTATACTTTATACTACAAATCATGTGTCTTCTAGCTATGTATAGAAGTTTCAAAAAGGTTATAAAAAGTCCAGCGATAGTTATTTATGTTAATCTTAATAATATTTATTATCTTTACTTATCAATTACTATCGCTGACTTTTTATAACCTTTTTTGAAACTTCTATACATAGCTAGAAGACACATGATTGTAGTATAAGTATAAAATTGTATACTTGTCTGTTAAAAAATATCTAGGCATAAAATTTACCTTCTTCCACTCCAGTGTACTGTAGTTATATACCCCCTTGAGGATCATATATTTCATACTTATAATGTTCTTCAATTAGTTCCTTTTGAAATCATAGTTTAAAATATAACTCTCACACTGGATAGACTCCCATTTTCTATAATCTATCTCATCATTAAACTAGTAATTAGTTATTAACAAGATACCCATCAATTATATTTATAAACACTTTTCTTTTGAAACATACATATATAACTATGCTTTATTCACCTATTTCTTTTATTATATAGTTACCTTGACCATTCTTAATTTTAGATCTTAAAGCAAATATTTTTCTCAAACCTGTTAATAATATATAATGAAAAATAAATTAACTTTTAATTGCATATACTTAAGCTCTAAAAAATTATCCTCTTTCTAATTCTTCATTATAATAAATAAAAAAGGCTCTATAATATCTGTTGGGGAGTAAATCTCTAACAGATATTTTTATGTAAAAAAAATTGCACTTATACGCATTTAGTCCTAAACTTAAAATAACAACAAACTTTGTTAGGAGGTGCATATAAGTGCAAAATAATAATAACATGAATTTGTTGGGTTTTAAAGATGTAATTTTTGATAGTTTTTGTGAGGATAAGGAATTTGTTCACATTTATGCTTCTGTTACAAAGATGGATACTTGTCCTCACTGTGGTTCTACAAAGATTTGGGTTCATGATCATAGGATTCAAAAGATTAAGGATACTCATATTCATGGTAAGAAATGTCTTATTCATTTAAAGAAGACTAGGTATGATTGTAAGTCTTGTGGTTGTCGTTTTGAAAGAGAACTTGATTTTATTGCTAAGGGTCACACTATGACTTATAGGCTTGTTTTTGCTATTGTTGCTGAATTTAATGAACTTCATTCTAGCTCTTCTATTGCTAGTAGGTATAATGTTTCTTCTAATACTGTTTTGAGAATTTTACATTGTTTATATGTTTCAAGAGCAAAACTTTCAAGTGTATTGTGTATAGATGAGTTTAAAGGTGATAGTGGAAATATTAAGTATCAAACTTCTCTTCTTAATGGTGATAAGCACTCTGTCATTGATATTTTGCCTACTAGGGATAAGAACTTTTTGTTTAAATACTTTAAAAAAGTTCCTAACAAGGAGAGACAAGAAGTTAAGTTTTTTGTAAGTGATATGTCCAATACCTTTAAGTCTGTTAAGAATAGGTTCTTTAAAACTTCTATCCATATTGTTGATAGGTATCACTTCATAAGACAAGTTTCATGGGCTTTAGAGAATGTTAGAAGAGGATTCAAAAGATATTTCTTCTAAGCTTAGAAAGTATTTTAAGAGAAGTAGGAGTCTACTTACAAAACCTGCTTCTAATTTAACAACTGAACAAGCTAAAGAAGTTTCTTTAATGCTTGATTTAAACAACGATTTGAAGTTAGCATATAGGTTAAAGGAACTGTTTTACCAATATGTTCTAAGTCAACCCAATAGAGTTAGAGCATCTAAATCTTTAAGGGAATGGATAAGAAGAGCTGAAGAATCTGATTTAAAAGAATTTAAATCTTGTATCACTGCTTTTAATAACTGGTTTGATGAGATATGTATTCTTTTGATTATCCTTGGTCTAATGGTCCACTTGAAGGTACTCATACTAAGATAAAGACTTTAAAAAGAAATTGTTTTGGTATGAAAAATTTCAATTTGTTAGAAAGAGAATCATGTTTGCTTGTAAGTAATGATATGAAAACGGGAAAATTTTGCAAAACCCTAGGGGTTTTGTTTGCTATACCTATTTTAGTAATTTTTAGTTATTTTAGTTTTGATATTCTAATAGCGCCTAAGTATTGATTTTTTAATGGAAAGAGAGACTCGAATTAACGAGTCTCCCCAATATTTGACATAGAGCCTAAAAAATAGTGCAAGATAGGCATTAACACCTTCTTACACTATTTTGTACTAAAAATAAGTAGTTCTCATGCTACTTTATCACCTAGTTTAAAGAAGCACTAGATCTTACTTATTAACAGCTTCTTTAAGAGCTTTACCTGATCTAAAAACTGGTGCTTTAGATGCAGGAATCTTAATAACTTCTTCTGGATTTCTAGGGTTTCTTCCTTCTCTAGCTTTTCTTTGTCTAACTTCAAAAGTTCCAAATCCAACTAATTGAACCTTTTCTCCCTTAGCAAGAGCTTCTTGAACTGAAGAGATAAATCCGTTTAAAGCTTGTTCAGCGTCTTTTTTAGTAAGACCTGCTTTTTCAGCAATATTTGCTACTAATTCTGATTTGTTCATTTAATATCCTCCTTGAAGATTTTCTTTAATCTTTTCTTAGAATTGCCATGTTTCAGAAAACATCACGCACTTATAAAGGGCACGCAAACCTAAGACTGTTACAATTATAACTCATATTGACTTTATTTTCTACATTTATTTAAAAAATCCGCTATTTTATCCAATCTTTTATAGATTTTATTATAAATTTGTCGTAAATCAATTAGACCATCATTACTCTTTAACAAAATTAATAAAAGTGACAATGCTAAGATATTTTCTTCATTTTCATAATCCATAGAAATTGAATTGGACTTTTTTATAATTTCATTTTTTATATTTTTAAATTAGCTTCATCTAAATATAAATCTTCTTCATTTATAATAGATGACATTTTATTTAGAATAATATTAAGATTTTTGCCTTTGCTCCTTGGAATATAAACACAGGATTGATGATTGTAGTCGTCAAGTCTTGGAAGTTCATAAATTTTTATTTCTCTTACAATTTCATCTTTAATACCTGCATTTGTAATAACATAAGCTAAATCTTCTTCGTCATAAATTTCTTGAAGTTCTAAGGATAAATCCGATGCAATTCTCTTGTTGTAACTTGAGTTATTATAGTATCTCTTCTAGTATCAAAGTCG
>NZ_MJIH01000003.1:0-7429 GCF_001940285.1 Peptoniphilus grossensis | reverse complement strand
CAGATGGAGTAGTCTTTTATAAAAGCACCCAGATAGACTTAGAACTATACACCGATAAGAAAGATTTAAAATTAGAAGAAAAGATAGAAGAGACACTTGATAGAGAAAAAATCTATTATGAAAATCTGAAGTTTGGATTGAATCAGAAAGACTCTATGAAGTTCTCTATGAATTTACTATGGAGGTAAAAAATGGCTAATAAAGTTAAATTTAATATTTGTAATGTACACTACGCTCTCTTTGATAAAGCCGAAGAGGGCGTTATTAAATATAAGACGCCAGTGCCAATGCCTGGTGCTGTTTCAATTTCATTAGATCCTAATGGAGAGCCTGAAAGCTTTTATGCAGATGGAATTGAATACTACACTATTTCAAACAACATGGGATATGACGGAGATTTGGAAATCGCTCTTATTCCAGAATCTTTTAGGACTGATGTTTTGATGGAAAAATCAGATTCTAATAAAGTTCTATAATAAAGTTCTAATTGAATCTTCAAATTCTGAAACTGCTAACTTTGCACTTCTTTTTGAGTTTGACGGTGACCAAAAGAAAATCCGTCACGTCATGTATAACTGCTCAGCAGCAAGACCAACCCTTGAAGGAGAGACTAATGAAGAATCAAGAGAAGTTCAACCAGAAACCTTATCTATTCAATCAAGACCACTTCCAAATGGAAATGTAAAGGCTAGAACAGGTGAAGAGACTACGAAGGAAACTTATGATGGTTGGTATAAGTCAGTCTATATGCCAACAGAAACTACAGTAACACCTTCAAGAGCAAGTGTTGGAGGTAAATAAATATGGCGTTAACCAAGAAAATTCAAATCGATGGACAAGATGTTATTTTCCGTGCCTCAGCAGCTATTCCAAGAATTTATAGATTGAAATTTGGTCGAGATATTTTCAAAGACTTGATGGAATTAGAAAAGTCCATGAAGAAAAACGATGAAGATAAATCTAACCTTGATATAGGCTCATTAGAACTATTTGAAAATATAGCCTATGTAATGGCAAAACATGGAGATAAATCTGTGCCAGATAGTCCAGAAGAATGGTTGGATAATTTCTCAACCTTTTCAATTTATCAATTCTACCTCAGCTAATTGAGTTGTGGGGACTTAATATAAAGTCGGAAGAAGTTCCTAAAAAAAAGTAAGACCAATAGAAAGACCAATGACTACACCTTTGTTTTTACTAAGGGCAGTAGAACTTGGTCTTTCTGTTTCTGATTTATCTCTACTAACAATTGGACTTGTAAATGATATGTTCACAGAAAAGAATAATGACGACTATAAATACAAAGAAGTAGCTACACAAGAAGACTTTGATAAGTTTTAATCTTCAAGCTTAGCTACTCTTTTTTCAGCATCTTTATAGACTTTGGATTCGGCTCTTGCACGATAATAATGACAAGAACTTCGTCATCTGATTTTTCCAATTATAAACGATCCTAAGACCTGAACTCCTTAAGTTTAATTTTCATAAGACCAGCAAGCTTAGAATCAGAATAGGTTAGAAAGAGGCTTGCCATAAGCCACCTTCAGTATTAGGAAGAGGATTTATTAAGATCCTCTTAAGTGCTTTATCGACAATTTTTCTTTGAGATCCATCTAAGGCTTTATAGTCTTGGATGGCTTCTTTTATAAAGGATAGTTTATAGTTCATTCGATTTCGTCCTCATCAAGAGGAGAGACTTCATTTAAATCGATATGGAAGGCTTCTTCAAATTCATCTTGAGAAATTAAATCGGATTTATCCATTGATGACATCCTTGTATTGGCAAGCATAAGATCTCTTGCATCTTCGAGCTCATCAATGAGTTTCGTATATTCATCAGGGGAAACAAGAATGCACTCAGGAGTGTTGTTCTTTAATACGACCTTAGAACCGTTCACTTTGACATCATCGAAAATACGTCCAGCTAGGCCTCGATTAAATTCAGAAATGGATACAGTCTTGTTGGATAATTCTTTTACAAAATTCATACTTATCACCTCAAGATAAGTATAGCAGAAATCGATAAAAACATCAATAAAAATACTGATAAATATATCTGTAAAGAGGAGATGAGATATTGGCAAATAGAATAAAAGGGATAACTGTTGAGATTGGTGGGGATACTACCAAATTGCAGACTGCACTAAACAAGTTAATACGGAGATTAAACATACTCAGTCTGAACTTCGTGATGTCAATAAACTTCTTAAACTTGATCCTGGCAACACTGAACTTATCTCACAAAAGCATAAGCTATTAGGACAGACCTTAGAAGAGACAAAGAATAAACTAACATCATTAAAAGAGGCACAAAAACAAGCTGAACAGGCTCTTGCAGAAGGTAAGATTTCGGGGGAGCAATATGATGCCCTTAAACGAGAGATTATTGAAACAGAACAAGCCTTAAAGTCTCTAGAAAGACAAGGGGCAACTACTAATCAAACTCTTCAAAACATAGCTATTATTGGAGAAAAATGGCAAAACACAGGGCAAAATATAGAAAATGTAGGAAGAAAATGATGCCAGTATCTCTTGCGGTAGCAGGTCTTGGGGTAGCGGCTGTAAAGACTGCTTCAGATTTTGACTCTGGTATGTCAAAGGTAAAAGCAGTATCTGGTGCAACAGGGTCTGACTTTGATGCCCTAAGGGAAAAGGCTCGTGAAATGGGAGCCAAGACCAAGTTCTCAGCATCTGAAGCGGCAGAGGCTATGAACTACATGGCCATGGCTGGTTGGAAAAGTAAAGACATGATTGGTGGTATTGAAGGAGTCATGAACCTAGCTGCAGCTAGTGGTGAGGATTTAGCTACTACTTCAGACATCGTTACAGATGCCCTTACAGCCTTTGGTTTAAAAGCCGAAGACTCTTCTCACTTTGCTGATGTTCTTGCTGCTGCGTCATCTAATGCAAACACCAATGTTTCATTAATGGGTGAAACCTTTAAATATGCTGCACCTATTGCTGGGACACTTGGATATTCAGTTGAAGATACAGAAGTCGCTATTGGTTTAATGGCTAACGCAGGAATAAAGGGTTCACAAGCAGGTACAGCTTTAAGGTCTGGACTAACAAGACTCGCATCACCAACTAAAGAAGTTATTAACGGAATGTCTATGTTAGGCTTATCTATTGAAGATGTACAGGGGCTTTCACTTGATGAGACTCTAAGCACATTTAGAGTTGCCTTTGCTAATTTAGACGGAACCCAAAAAGCACAAGCAGCATCCATGATATTTGGTAAAAATGCTATGTCTGGAATGTTGGCAATTATAAATGCCAGTGAAAAAGACTACAACAGTTTGAGTGATGCCATATATAACGCAGATGGAACAGCAGAAAAAATGGCTGCTACTATGCAGGATAACCTGGCTGGTCAATTAAAGATCCTACAATCTGCCTTAGAAGAATTAGCCATATCTTTTGGAGAACTTTTAATGCCTGCTGTTAGAAAAGCAGTAGATATATTAACAAAATTGGTAAATGGACTTAATGCACTTCCAGGACCAGTAAAAGGTATTATTGCAGGTATCGGTCTTTTTATAGCTGCTCTTGGACCTGTACTTATGATTGTCGGAAAACTTATCTGGTCAATAGGAACTATTATGACCAAAGGACCTCTAATAGTAGGAGGAATAACTAAGATAGTTGGAATATTTACAGGTACACTTATACCAGCTATTACTGCACCAATAGCAATAGGAACTATACCAATGGCTGATACTACTGCAGTGATTGCTGGTATAAGTGTACCTGTAAATATTCCAACTATCTTAGTTATTCCTCCTACTATTAGAGGTCCTTTGGTCATAATAGTTCCTATTGACCAGATAAGTTTTCCGACAATCATAAGTACAGGTCCAAGAGCAGCTATAAAAAGACCGATACCTGCAATAATACCTTTTACTGGTCCTGGAAGTGCATTAAGTCCATTTACCAATTTTGTTAATATATCTACTGCTTTTCTAACAGCAGGCATTAAAAGTTCTCCAAAAGATATGGCTAATTCTTCTAAGGCAGATTGTAGGATCTTTAATTGACCAGCCAGGTTATCCTGCATAGTAGCAGCCATTTTTTCTGCTGTTCCATCTGCGTTATATATGGCATCACTCAAACTGTTGTAGTCTTTTTCACTGGCATTTATAATTGCCAACATTCCAGACATAGCATTTTTACCAAATATCATGGATGCTGCTTGTGCTTTTTGGGTTCCGTCTAAATTAGCAAAGGCAACTCTAAATGTGCTTAGAGTCTCATCAAGTGAAAGCCCCTGTACATCTTCAATAGATAAGCCTAACATAGACATTCCGTTAATAACTTCTTTAGTTGGTGATGCGAGTCTTGTTAGTCCAGACCTTAAAGCTGTACCTGCTTGTGAACCCTTTATTCCTGCGTTAGCCATTAAACCAATAGCGACTTCTGTATCTTCAACTGAATATCCAAGTGTCCCAGCAATAGGTGCAGCATATTTAAAGGTTTCACCCATTAATGAAACATTGGTGTTTGCATTAGATGACGCAGCAGCAAGAACATCAGCAAAGTGAGAAGAGTCTTCGGCTTTTAAACCAAAGGCTGTAAGGGCATCTGTAACGATGTCTGAAGTAGTAGCTAAATCCTCACCACTAGCTGCAGCTAGGTTCATGACTCCTTCAATACCACCAATCATGTCTTTACTTTTCCAACCAGCCATGGCCATGTAGTTCATAGCCTCTGCCGCTTCAGATGCTGAGAACTTGGTCTTGGCTCCCATTTCACGAGCCTTTTCCCTTAGGGCATCAAAGTCAGACCCTGTTGCACCAGATACTGCTTTTACCTTTGACATACCAGAGTCAAAATCTGAAGCAGTCTTTACAGCCGCTACCCCAAGACCTGCTACCGCAAGAGATACTGGCATCATTTTTCTTCCTACATTTTCTATATTTTGCCCTGTGTTTTGCCATTTTTCTCCAATAATAGCTATGTTTTGAAGAGTTTGATTAGTAGTTGCCCCTTGTCTTTCTAGAGACTTTAAGGCTTGTTCTGTTTCAATAATCTCTCGTTTAAGGGCATCATATTGCTCCCCCGAAATCTTACCTTCTGCAAGAGCCTGTTCAGCTTGTTTTTGTGCCTCTTTTAATGATGTTAGTTTATTCTTTGTCTCTTCTAAGGTCTGTCCTAATAGCTTATGCTTTTGTGAGATAAGTTCAGTGTTGCCAGGATCAAGTTTAAGAAGTTTATTGACATCACGAAGTTCAGACTGAGTATGTTTAATCTCCGTATTAACTTGTTTTAGTGCAGTCTGCAATTTGGTAGTATCCCCACCAATCTCAACAGTTATCCCTTTTATTCTATTTGCCAATATCTCATCTCCTCTTTACAGATATATTTATCAGTATTTTTATTGATGTTTTTATCGATTTCTGCTATACTTATCTTGAGGTGATAAGTATGAATTTTGTAAAAGAATTATCCAACAAGACTGTATCCATTTCTGAATTTAATCGAGGCCTAGCTGGACGTATTTTCGATGATGTCAAAGTGAACGGTTCTAAGGTCGTATTAAAGAACAACACTCCTGAGTGCATTCTTGTTTCCCCTGATGAATATACGAAACTCATTGATGAGCTCGAAGATGCAAGAGATCTTATGCTTGCCAATACAAGGATGTCATCAATGGATAAATCCGATTTAATTTCTCAAGATGAATTTGAAGAAGCCTTCCATATCGATTTAAATGAAGTCTCTCCTCTTGATGAGGACGAAATCGAATGAACTATAAACTATCCTTTATAAAAGAAGCCATCCAAGACTATAAAGCCTTAGATGGATCTCAAAGAAAAATTGTCGATAAAGCACTTAAGAGGATCTTAATAAATCCTCTTCCTAATACTGAAGGTGGCTATGGCAAGCCTCTTTCTAACCTATCTGATTCTAAGCTTGCTGGTCTTATGAAAATTAAACTTAAGAGTTCAGGTCTTAGGATCGTTTATAAATTGGAAAATCAGATGACGAAGTTCTTGTCATTATTATCGGTGCAAGAGCCGAATCCAAAGTCTATAAAGATGCTGAAAAAAGAGTAGCTAAGCTTGAAGATTAAAACTTATCAAAGTCTTCTTGTGTAGCTACTTCTTTGTATTTATAGTCGTCATTATTCTTTTCTGTGAACATATCATTTACAAGTCCAATTGTTAGTAGAGATAAATCAGAAACAGAAAGACCAAGTTCTACTGCCCTTAGTAAAAACAAAGGTGTAGTCATTGGTCTTTCTATTGGTCTTACTTTTTTTTAGGAACTTCTTCCGACTTTATATTAAGTCCCCACAACTCAATTAGCTGAGGTAGAATTTGATAAATTGAAAAGGTTGAGAAATTATCCAACCATTCTTCTGGACTATCTGGCACAGATTTATCTCCATGTTTTGCCATTACATAGGCTATATTTTCAAATAGTTCTAATGAGCCTATATCAAGGTTAGATTTATCTTCATCGTTTTTCTTCATGGACTTTTCTAATTCCATCAAGTCTTTGAAAATATCTCGACCAAATTTCAATCTATAAATTCTTGGAATAGCTGCTGAGGCACGGAAAATAACATCTTGTCCATCGATTTGAATTTTCTTGGTTAACGCCATATTTATTTACCTCCAACACTTGCTCTTGAAGGTGTTACTGTAGTTTTCTGTTGGCATATAGACTGACTTATACCAACCATCATAAGTTTCCTTCGTAGTCTCTTCACCTGTTCTAGCCTTTACATTTCCATTTGGAAGTGGTCTTGATTGAATAGATAAGGTTTCTGGTTGAACTTCTCTTGATTCTTCATTAGTCTCTCCTTCAAGGGTTGGTCTTGCTGCTGAGCAGTTATACATGACGTGACGGATTTTCTTTTGGTCACCGTCAAACTCAAAAGAAGTGCAAAGTTAGCAGTTTCAGAATTTGAAGATTCAATTAGAACTTTATTATAGAACTTTATTAGAATCTGATTTTTCCATCAAAACATCAGTCCTAAAAGATTCTGGAATAAGAGCGATTTCCAAATCTCCGTCATATCCCATGTTGTTTGAAATAGTGTAGTATTCAATTCCATCTGCATAAAAGCTTTCAGGCTCTCCATTAGGATCTAATGAAATTGAAACAGCACCAGGCATTGGCACTGGCGTCTTATATTTAATAACGCCCTCTTCGGCTTTATCAAAGAGAGCGTAGTGTACATTACAAATATTAAATTTAACTTTATTAGCCATTTTTTACCTCCATAGTAAATTCATAGAGAACTTCATAGAGTCTTTCTGATTCAATCCAAACTTCAGATTTTTCATAATAGATTTTTTCTCTATCAAGTGTCTCTTCTATCTTTTCTTCTAATTTTAAATCTTTCTTATCGGTGTATAGTTCTAAGTCTATCTGGGTGCTTTTATAAAAGACTACTCCATCTGCACCAAAGTGTTTATTC
>NZ_MJIH01000002.1:0-3419 GCF_001940285.1 Peptoniphilus grossensis | reverse complement strand
GTGGGAACAGAAGACATAGACATTGTAACTAAAATTATAACGAGACTATGAAAAAAATTTTGCCAAATTATGGAGTTGAGTTAGTGGAAATCGAGAGGTTAAAAAGTGATGAAGAAGTAATCTCTGCATCAAAGGTGAGGAAACTTCTAAAGGAAAAAAAATTTCAAGAAGCCTATAAGTATTTGCCAGCTGCTACAATAAAGGCATTGAAATCAGATGAAGGGCAGAAATAATAAATGAAAGACTCTAAAATAGTTCGCATGCAAAAAATGCTTGATGCAAAGGAAAAAAGATATTATAAAATAAAGGCTCTGACGGAAAAATTTAACTCCCCAGTGCTTTCCTTTATGCTAAATATTCCCGGCGAAGAAAAAAACTTTAAGGAAGCAGTAAAATTTCATAGAGATATATAGAAAAAATAAAAAAAAATTTTGCAAGAAAATAGCATCAGCATTCTTGAAGAAGAATACAATAATCTAAGGACGGGAATGGAGTATATTGGCTGCCATCGATTGTAATGGAAAATTTGTAAAGAAAAGGATGATAGATCTTGAAGAAAAAAATCTTGGAGGAAGACTTCTTGATATAGATATTTATGACAAAGATTTTACACAAATTTCAAGATCAAGCTTAGGACTTTCCGAGAGAAGGTGGCATAATTTGCGGGGATGTGGCAAGGACTTGTATAAAAGAAGAAAGCATAGTATAGAAGAACTTGAAGAGAAAGTGCTAGAAATTTTAAAACTTTAATTTAAAGAGTTACACTTAAAGATAATACGACCTTGGAAAAATTTAATAAAATGTTATTGTAAAGGATTTGTTTTAATGCAGATGGCAAATAAGCTTTTGCAAGAAATATTTTGATTAATATATGCTTTGTTATAATCAATTTTATGAAAAAAGTTTTTGTAGTATTTAATAAATCAAAAACTTTTTAAATACTATAAGAGAATCATCCTACATCTTTTAACTTTTTAATTTTAGCATATATTTTCTTTTTAATAGATTTTACATAGGGTGAGGCTATATCAAAACTTGTTTTTGATATTAGTCTTATATAAAAGCTTTTGATAGAATTTTATAAGAGGTGAATATATGGCAAAAATTAAAATGAAAAATCCAATCGTAGAAATGGATGGAGACGAGATGACGAGAGTCATCTGGAAAGATATAAAAAAGAATTGCTTGAACCATATATTGATTTAAATCTTGATTATTATGATCTATCGATAGAAAACAGAAACAATACTTATGATGAAGTAACAATTGATTCGGCAAAAGCTGTCGCTAGGCATCACATAGGCGTTAAATGTGCAACGATTACAGCAAATGAAGATAGAGTAAAAGAATTCAATTTAAATAAAATCTACCCTTCTCCAAATGCTACAATAAGAGCATATCTTGATGGTGTAATGTTTAGAGAACCCATTATTTTTGATTGTTTAGACATTTTAATCCCTACTTGGAAAGAGCCAATAGCAATAGCAAGGCATTCCTTTGGAGATATATATGTTTCAAAAGCTTTAAATGTAAAAAAAGGCGATGAATTAACAGTTTCAATTAATGGAGAAGACAAATATTCTTATAAACCTGATTATGACGCTATTTTTTTAACTCAATATAATAAAGTTAAGTCAATCGAAGATTTTGCTCATGTATCCTTCAAATACGCTATTTCTAAAAACATGAATTTAATTTTTCAACTAAGGATACTGTAGTTTTAGGATACGATTCTGTTTTAAAGAAATTATTTAATGAAACTTATAAAGAATACAAAGATGAGTTGAAAAACAGAATCGTATCCTAAAACTACAGTATCCTTAGTTGAAAAAATTAAATTCATGTTTTTAGAAATAGCGTATTTGAAGGATACATGAGCAAAATCTTCGATTGACTTAACTTTATTATATTGAGTTAAAAAAATAGCGTCATAATCAGGTTTATAAGAATATTTGTCTTCTCCATTAATTGAAACTGTTAATCATCGCCTTTTTTACATTTAAAGCTTTTGAAACATATATATCTCCAAAGGAATGCCTTGCTATTGCTATTGGCTCTTTCCAAGTAGGGATTAAAATGTCTAAACAATCAAAAATAATGGGTTCTCTAAAACATTACACCATCAAGATATGCTCTTATTGTAGCATTTGGAGAAGGTAGATTTTATTTAAATTGAATTCTTTTACTCTATCTTCATTTGCTGTAATCGTTGCACATTTAACGCCTATGTGATGCCTAGCGACAGCTTTTGCCGAATCAATTGTTACTTCATCATAAGTATTGTTTCTGTTTTCTATCGATAGATCATAATAATCAAGATTTAAATCAATATATGGTTCAAGCAATTCTTTTTTATATCTTTCCAGATGACTCTCGTCATCTCGTCTCCATCCATTTCTACGATTGGATTTTTCATTTTAATTTTTGCCAATATATTCACCTCTTATAAAATTCTATCAAAAGCTTTTATATAAGACTAATATCAAAAAACAAGTTTTGATATAGCCTCACCCTATGTAAAAATCTATTAAAAAGAAAATATATGCTAAAATTAAAAAAGTTAAAAGATGTAGGATGATTCTCTTATAGTATTTAAAAAGTTTTTGATTTATTAAATACTACAAAAAACTTTTTTCATAAAATTGATTATAACAAAGCATATATTAATCAAAATATTTCTTGCAAAAGCTTATTTGCCATCTGCATTAAAACAAATCCTTTACAATAACATTTTATTAAATTTTTCCAAGGTCGTATTATCTTTAAGTGTAACTCTTTAAATTAAAGTTTTAAAATTTCTAGCACTTTCTCTTCAAGTTCTTCTATACTATGCCTTTCTTCTTTTATACAAGTCCTTGCCACATCCCCGCAAATTATGCACCTTCTCTCGGAAAGTCCTAAGCTTGATCTTGAAATTTGTTAAAATCTTTGTCATAAATATCTATATCAAGAAGTCTTCTCCAAGATTTTTTTCTTCAAGATCTATCATCCTTTTCTTTACAAATTTTCCATTACAATCGATGGCAGCAATATACTCCATTCCCGTCCTTAGATTATTGTATTCTTCTTCAAGAATGCTGATGCTATTTTCTTGCAAATTTTTTTATTTTTTCTATATAATCTCTATGAAATTTTACTGCTTCCTTAAAGTTTTTTTCTTCGCCGGAATATTTAGCATAAAGGAAAGCACTGGGAGTTAATTTTTCCGTCAGAGCCTTTATTTTATAATATTTTTTCCTTTGCATCAAGCATTTTTTGCATGCGAACTATTTTAGAGTCTTTCATTTATTATTTTCTGCCCTTCATCTGATTTCAATGCCTTTATTGTGTAGCAGCTGGCAAATACTTATAGGCTTCTTGAAATTTTTTTTCCTTTAGAAGTTTCCTCACCTTTGATGCAGAGATTACTTCTTCATCAC